>NZ_JBEGDB010000115.1:0-23588 GCF_043638955.1 Bradyrhizobium sp. 31Argb
ATAGAAAGGGATCAGGAGCGGTCAGTTTCCAACTAACAAACCGGTTCAAGCGGTCCCGCTCCGCGGGTCCATTTCACCGCCTCGGGCCGGCGGCGCGGCTCGGCGAGACCGGGAAAGCCCGCACCCTGCGCGGTCCGGGCGCCGGCGTCGTGATCGACGGCCCCTTTGCCGAGACCAAGGAGCAACTGCTGGGCTTTTACGTCGTCGACTGCGCCAGCGAGGACGCTGCGATCGAAGCCGCCCGCGACCTGCGTCGGTTCAATCCAACGGCGGTGTACGAGATCCGGCCGATCACGCTCTATCTTCCGGGCACAGCCTTTCCACTGACGGAGGCCGCAAGCGACAGCGAATAGATCAGTCGGACAAGAACCGAAGCTCGTCCGCCCGCCTCATAACGCGCCCGCCAATCGGACTGTTGAGCGCAACATAAACTCTCTTAGTCGCAGACCCCTCGCGCTCGCCGGACTGTATCGGACGGATACAGGCCAAATGCGGAGCGGTACAACGCCGCAAAACGGCCCATGTGAGTAAAACCCCACTTCAGTGCAACTTCGCTTACCGGAAGCAGGTTCTCTGGTCGCGATAGCTCATCGTGGATCGCTTCAAGTCGAATTCTTCGCAAATAGGCGACAGGCGTCGTGCCATGGATTCTACGAAATCCCAATTGTAGCAATCGGCTGCTAACACCAACCGTTCCAGCAATATCGGCTATCGTAAGCGGCAGATGAAGATTGGCCCGCATATACTCGATGGCCCGCCGAATGTAACGAGGAGGCGCATCCAGTGGGTAGCGGTTCAACCGGTCGATCAGCCGATGGGGGACATTTTCAAGGATGAGCTGTATCGCAGCTTCCGATAGCAGAGCGCTGGCTTTCGGAGAGCGTGCCAGGATCCCGTCATACAAGCCGGTCGTGCTGGCACGAACAAGCTGAAAAAGGGTCTGCCCGGCGCCCGTAGACAAATCGACTGTTGGTGTCAAATTGAGATCTTCCAGTGCTGTGCTCCCGAACGTCGCAGACAGCACCTTTGTAACCATACTCGTATGCAACGTTAGCGTTACACTTGAGTATCTTCCGTCCACCGCTTCGACCCTCTGCTCTTGCAACGTTGGAAGTGAGACGATGGCCATTTCAGATGGTGTTCGTTGCACGTTCCTTCCTGCAATGAGCATTTCGGCCTTGCCGGCATTCAGCAAGCTTATTGCAAGCTCTCCCGATGAATTCTCGTATGAATAGCGCCAATCCCAACCAGCAGAAAGTTCCGCCCTTACGACGTCAATTCCTGCTCCAACTGCAACATCCGCATGCCAACGAAATGATTTGTTAGGCCTCGGCGAGGAGCGGGCATTGATCCCGTGAGGTTGGAGTATTTCAAGCAACTCCTGAAACGAAGATCCTGATCGCGTGGGAGGTGCAGCGAGTGTATCTTCGATCATGCAAATCCTGACCATTGGACTTTTGCTGGACGCGAACCGATCTCACCCATCAGACCGAGTATCCATCGTTCAGGGCGTCCGCCAGAGGCACAGACCCGCGTCACCACGCTAGAACAGCTTTGGTCAATTCAGGTCGAGCTCTCCTTCTATCAATTCTTTCTCTCAATATCCAATTGTCGAACGAAACATCCAGATCGCGCAACCGAGCCGCGAAAGCTAAGATTTGATTTAATTCGCGGGCCTCTATTCCGAAAAAGCGCTGATCCATTCTCGCGGCGCTCATGGAAGGCGGGCTCGACCTGCGCGTGACGTCGCAGGCGAGCGTCGGCGTTTCCTACGTCGGCCAGATCGCCGATCGCTTGCAGGATCACTCCGTGCACTAGCCAAAATCCGAATGCCTCCATCCAGAATGCGAAGGCATCGATGGACTTACGGCGCGTTTGGTCGCAATCCTCCCGACTTACTCCAACAGGTTATGAAAGCATGCTTACAAGAATAACTTGCGTGTTCACGCTCATGGTTCTGTCGTCTATGACTGCGCTGGCCGATAGCTGCGCAGAGCACTTCCAGAGCAGCGGCGTTCCGATGGTGACGGGCATGACCCACAAGACCTGGATGATTTTCCCGTCCGTCAATCCCAGTGTCGCCCTTGACAAGGTTTCCCGGGCGTTCTGGCAGAGGGCTTTGTCGGTGTGAACGTGGACAAGAAGCTTGGCACGCTGACCACTCAGCAAGAGACAACCGGATCCGGCCGACCACAAACGTTGCAAGTCGTCGTCCGCAAGGAAGGCAGAGGTAGCCGCGTCGATGCGGTCTTCACCTTGCCGCCAGGACAATTGGCTCCAGGTGTCAGCAATAACATCTGCCGCGTCGTGGACGCAGCCGGCCAATAAACTCCGCCCATCTGTGAACTTATGCTGACGCGCGAATTGCAACCGGCCGTGCGTATACGGTCTCGCCCGGGCCGAGGCCAGGCGAGCCCGTAATCCATGTTCAGGAATCGGGAGGCAGGCGCCGACCTGCGCCCACAGGAATGAAGCAGGAGATTCGATGCGAACCGATCACATTTTGAAAGTCGTTTTGATGGCCACCACCGGTGCCGTGGTGCTTTCAGCCTCCGCGATTTCGGCTCCGTTGCAGACCAGCACGGGTCTTGCTGCCGCGGTCCCGGCATTGACCGAGAAGGTCTGGTGCCGTTACGGACAGTGCTATGACAACGGCGTCGGTGTTGGCGGACTGGTCGGCGGCCTCATCGGCGGCGCCATCGCGGCCGGTGCAGCCACTGCCGCCGCCCAGCAGGAAGCCGCCGCCGCCCAGCAGCACGCGGCATCTTGCGCGCAGCGCTACCGCTCCTACGATCCAGCGTCGAATACGTACGTGGCAAAGGGCCGGCGGTATCCCTGCCAGTAAGTCTTTCAGATGTAGTCGCGACCGTATCTACTTTCAGGGCTGCGGTGTGACACCGCAGCCCTCTTGATTGCCAGGGCCTGCGATAAAAGACCGGCGGTTCGCCGAGCGGGCGCAGAGGTCTGGCTGATCGATCCGTTCCGAGCACACGTCGACGCGATCATCTCATCCGCGCTTCTGCTCGGAAGCGACCGCAAGGAGGAATTCCGCGAGGGCGTGCTTTCCGGCCTCTTCCGCCGCGCGCTGGGATGAATATCCATCTCCGGTCACTCTGACGCCCATCGGCGCGCCTCTGCGCTTGATTTCCCACCGCCACACGGAGCGGCAGTCGTCGCTGAGGGTCACAATGTAGTATTCGCGCTGGAACACGGGACGGCTAATGTCGTGCAAGGCTGGCGCTGGCGACATCGCCCATCACCTCGACCAGTTCATCCATGCCGCGGAGCCCAGCTTCATGCGCCCGCCCGATTACGCCGATAGCGGCGGCGTCGCATCCGCCGGCAGCGCACCGACTTTTTTCAGCAGCGGAACGTCAGCCGGACAGGGACCGCCGACACTGACGATATGGCTGCCACGATCGGCCGCGACCGCATGCTTGACGCCCACGGGCACGTGGACGACACAGCCGGCGTGGAAGGGCAGCGAGATGTTGTTGGTGTAGTCGTGAATCGTCCCCTCGCCTTCGAGGATGAAGATCGTGTCCTCCGACTGGGTGTGGATATGGGGAACGTTGGCCTCGCCAGGTTCGAGGCAGACATAGTTGAGATTTGCCTGCCAGGCGCCGACGCCGGGCCAGATCACGAAACGTGCGTCCTTGGAGATCAGCGGCAAGCGCAGCGTCGGATGGTCGCGATGAAACAGGCGAATGGCCATGGTCTAGCTCGCTGCGATCATTGAGTAGAGACTGGCATCGGCCGGGCACGGCCCGCCGATCACCTTGATGCCGGCTGCACCCGCCTCGATGCGGTAGCGATCGCCGGCATCGATATGGACCATGTGCCCTTCGGCGACCTCGTGGCGCGAGCCACCGGCCGTATCGACGATCGCGCCCTCGCCCGCGATCACGTAGTACACGCAGTCGGACGCATGGCTGAGGTCGATGGTGCGCGCATTCTGCTGCAGCGACACGAGCTGAAAACTGCGGAACGCCGCGCCATTGTGCGGCGACAGCACAACCTTCGCGTTGCCCTCGCCCTCTACGATCGGTATTTCTGGACATCCGGCGGCGCTGTCGATGACTCGAACCTGGGAAAACGAGAGATTGACCATCGCCGCCGATTTTTTGATCCAAACTAAAGTATTTTTAGTATATTCAAAATCACAGGACACGCAACGTCTTCTTTGCGAAGACCAGGACGAACGGCGCCGGGAGCGTCAAGCACATGAGCCAATCCGAGACCGAGGCGAACGCCGATCTTGCCCATCTGTCGGAGGAAATCGCCGAGACCACCGCGAACACGCTCGCCGCCATCGGCGTGCGCATCCGCGAATTGCGACAGGCGCGCGGACTGACGCTGCAGGAGCTTGCCGACGTCTCCGGCCTCAGCACTTCGATGCTCAGCCTGGTCGAGCGCGGACGCGCCTCGCCCTCGATCGGATCGCTGATCGTGATCGCGAGCGCGCTCGGCGTCACGATGTCGGATCTGCTCGTCAGCGGCAACCTTGCCGAGGAGAAGATCGTGGTGCGCGCGTCCGAGGCGCGCGTCGTCGAGACCGCGCAGCATGTCGTGCGGCGGCTGATGCGGGAAGACCGCAGCCGCGGGGTCTCGGTCGCCGTGAACGAATATGCCCCGCATACCGGCAGCGCCGAGCATCCGATCACCCATGACGGGTTCGAATATGGCTTCGTGCTGCAGGGAGAACTGACCGTCGAGGTCGACGGCATCAAGCACGTGCTGCGGCAGGGCGATCTCATCGCCTATAGCTCGCGCCGCAAGCACAAGCTCTGGAACCACGGCAAGACCAAGGTCCGCACGCTCTGGTTCAACCTCGATCGCGACTGAGGCCCCCTTATGATCGGCCCCCGCGCAAGATGGCGTGCAGGCGGCCGGGCGTGATCGGAAGCTGCGCGACGGCGCCGGGCTTTTGGATGGCGGCGTCGATGGCACCCGCGAGCGCCGCGCCAGCCGCATTGATCCCGCCCTCGCCCGCGCCCTTGACGCCGAGCGGATTGAGCGGCGACGGCGCATCCTCGCGCAGGAGCACTTCGACGTCCGGCACCTCGTGACAGGTCGGCATCAAATAATCGGCAAAGCTCGCCGCCAGCGGTTGGCCGTTCTCGTCATAGACGAACTCTTCCAGGAACGCGCCGCCGACGCCCTGCGCCACGCCACCCACGATCTGGCCTTCGATCAGCATCGGATTGACGGCGCGCCCGACATCGTAGGCGACCACATAGCGCTCGATGGTGACGGCACAGGTTGCGGGATCGACGCGGACCTGCGCGGCGTGGATGCCATAGGGATAGGTCATGTGCGAGGAAGCGAAACGCCCCTCGCCCGTCAACCCGCCCGTCTGCTCGAGATGCGCGGCGATATCGCCAAGCGGCAGCGAGGCGCTGCCATTGACGGTCTCGATCATGCCGTTCGACAGGCGGAGCACCTCCGGTGTGGTCTGCAACAGCTTTGCCGCCACTTCCAGTGCGCTGGCACGCAGTGCTTCGGCAGCGATCTTCACGGCGGAGCCCGCCATGACGGTGACGCGCGAGGCGAAGGCGCCAAAGCCGATTTCGATCCGGTCGGTCTGGCCATGGATCACGCGGATGCGCTCGATCGGCACCTGCAGCGTCTCCGCGCAGATTTGCGCCAGCGCGGTCTCAACGCCCTGCCCGACCGAGGCAACGCCGGTGACGATCTCGATATCGCCTTGCGGCTCGACCCGCATCCGCACCAGGTCCTGCGGACCGAGGCCGCTCTTCTCGACGAAATAGCCAAGGCCCAAGCCGACCAGCTCGCCGCCACTCCGACGCTCAGCGAGCCGTTGCTGCAGCCGGTCGTAATCAAGATGCGCCAGCACGCGTTCGAGCAGATCGGCGTACTTGCCGGAGTCGTAGACGACCCTGGTCCCAAGCGTCTCGAAGCCGCGATCGAACGGCATCGCCGCCTCGCCGATCAGATTCACGCGGCGCACATCGATCGGCGACCGGCCGAGCTCGGAAGCGATCGCATCGATCAGCCGCTCCCGTGCGAAGGTCGATTCATAGCGGCCGGGCGCGCGGTAGGTGCCGGCCGGCGTCTTGTTGGTGAGCCGGATATGGCCCGCGACACCATAGGCGGGAATGACATAAGGGCCCGGCAGCAGGCCCGCCGAGAGATCGGTGACCGTGGTGCCGTGGGTGCGGACATAGGCGCCCTGGTCGGTGAAGAAATCCGCCTTCAGGCCAAGGATGAATCCGCTCGAGTCGACGGCGGCCTTGAGCCGATAGACCTGGTCGCGCGAATGGTTGGCGGCGAGCAGATGCTCCCTTCGATCCTCGATCCATTTCACCGGACGCTGCAGCCGCAGCGCCGCGGCGCAGACCAGCACGTCCTCGGGGTAAAGCTCGCCGCGAATGCCGAAGCCGCCGCCGACATGGCCTTCGCTGAGCTCGAGCCGTCCCGGCGCGAGGCCCAGCATCCTGCTGATGGCGTCGCGGTTATAGTGCGGCACCTTGGCGGCGCCGTAGAGTGTGAATGTATCCTTGTCTCCGTCGTAGACGCACAACCCGCCGCGCGTCTCCATCGGCACGCCGGTGTGGCGCCCGATCTTCACCTCCAACTCGACCACTCTGTGCGCGCGGGCAAAGGCCGCGTCGAGATCGCCATAGCCGCGGCGGATCACCGCCGGCTCGGACATCAATCCGGGGTGAACATCGGGCATGAACGCCATCGGCTCGGCGGTCGCATCGAGCTGCGGCTCCAGTTCCTCGACATCGCAAAACACCAGATCGGCCGCATCCTCGGCCACATAGGGATCGACGGCGATAACCACAGCCACAGGCTCACCGACATAACGCACATAATCGCGCGCTAGCACGAATTGCCGGTATGGCGCGAGCCGCTCGAGGCCCATCTGGCGGAAATCGATCGGCGGCAGATCGTCGAGATCGGCAATGGTCCAGATCGCGACGACGCCCTCGAGCGCGGCTGCCTCCTCGGTTTCGATGCCAAGGATGCGGCCGAAAGCGACCGGCGAACGCACCACGCGCATCTGGAGCTGGCCCGGCCAGTTGCAGTCGGCGGCGAACGCGCCCTGGCCCATCAGCAGCGGACGGTCCTCGATCCGCTTGAGCGAGCGGCCGACAAAGCTCATGCCCGCGCTCTCGCCCGCATCTCGCGCGCGGCCAGCCGCACCGCTTTGACGATGTTCTGATAGCCGGTGCAGCGGCAGAGGTTCGACGACAGCACGTCCTTGATGTCGTCGTCGGACATATCAGGATTTTCCTGCAGCGCGCCGGCGGCGAGCATCAGGAAGCCCGGGGTGCAGAAGCCGCATTGCAAGCCGTGATTTTCCCAGAACGCCTGCTGTAGCGGATGCAGCGTCTCGCCGTCGGCCAGTCCCTCGACGGTGCGTACCGTCTTGCCCTCAGCCTGCACACCGAACATCAGGCAGGAGCGGACCGGCTTGTCGTTCACCAGCACGGTGCAGGCGCCGCAGACGCCATGCTCGCAGCCGAGATGCGTGCCCGTCAGCCCGCAATCGTCGCGCAGGACGTCGGCAAGGCTCCGGCGCGGCTCGATCGATACTGCGTAAGTCTTGCCGTTCACGGCAAGGGTAACGTCGCGCTTGTCAGGCATAGCTCGCACCTCCGGCCCGGCGCAGCGCCTCGCGGATGCGCTGCGGGGTTGCAGGCAGTTCGAACAGTTCGATGCCGAAGGGAGACAGCGCATCGCAGATCGCGTTGACGACCGCCGCCGGCGCCCCGATCGCCCCGCCCTCGCCGACGCCTTTCGCCTTGGTCACGCTTTCGGGCGAGACAGTTTCCATGTGCATGATCTCGATCTCCGGGATCTCCGCCGCGGTCGGCGGCAGATAGTCGGCAAAGGACGCGGTCAGCAGATTGCCGGTGTCGTCGTAGACGATCTCCTCGAACAGCGCGTTGGCAATGCCTTGCGCGACGCCTCCGGTGATCTGGCCGTCGACGATCATCGGATTGATCAGGACGCCGGCGTCCTCGACGACAAGAAAGCGATCGACGCGAACGCCGGCGGTCTCGATGTCGACCTCGACAAAAGCGATATGGCAGGCATTCGAGAACGTGCCGCCGGGATCGTAGACCGCGTTCTCATGCAGTCCGGGCAATAGCCCCTCGAAGCGATGGCTCTGGTGATAGGCGGCCCGCGCCAGCGCGCCGATCTCCATGGCCTGGTTGGAATGGCTCTCCCGCGCCCAGCCGTCCTTCAATTCGATATTGTCTGATGATGTTTCCATCAAGGTCGCGGCTATGGTCTTGAGCTTCACCGCGATCTTTCCCGCCGCGAGCTTCGAGGCACCGCCGGCGATCACCATCGAACGGCTGGCAAAGGTGCCCCAGCCATAGGGCGTCGCATCGGTATCGCCGGAGATGATCCGGATGCGGTGCGGCTCAATGCCGAGCTCGTCCGACACCAATTGCGCAAGGCTGGTCTTCAGGCCTTGGCCATGCGGTGACGAGCCGATGCGCAGCACGACGTCGCCCGAAGGGTCCATCGAGCAATCGACGATCTCGTAGCCCGGCACGATGTCCATGCCGCGCGCGGCATAGGCCGGCGTGCCGTAGCCGGTCCGCTCGCTGAACACGGAAATGCCGACGCCGAGATAGCGCCCGAGCGTGCGCAACGCCGACTGCCGCGCCCGGAACGCCGGCAGGTCCGCGGCATCGATTGTGACCTCCATCGCCTGCAGATAACTTCCCTCGTCATAGACAAGGCCGGTCGGCGAACGATGCGGAAACGCCTTGATCAGATTGCGGCGGCGGATCTCGGCGGCATCGATGCCGAGCCGTTTCGCCGCGACATCCATCATCCGTTCCATGGAGAAGGTCAGCGTCGGCCGCGATACGCCGCGATACGGCGCCATCATGCAGGTATTGGTGGTCACGCCGCGCGAGCGAACGCCGTATTCGGCGAAATCATAGGGGCCCGGCAGTTCGGCAAAGGCCATCAGCGGCTCGACCCCGCAGGTCACGGGATAGCAGGAGAACGCACCGATGTTGGAACGCAAATCCGCCTCCAGCCCGAGCAGCCTGCCGTCTTTGGCGAAGGCTCCGCGCAGGCTGAACGCCTGGTCGCGGCTATGGGCGGAGGCGAGCAGATTTTCGCGGCGGTCCTCGATCCAGGCGACGCTCCGCTTCAGTTTACGAGCCAGCCACACCAGCACGACATATTCGGGAAATAGCGACATCTTCTGCCCGAAGCCGCCGCCGACATCGGGCGCGATCACGCGCAAGTCCGACTCTGGCATGTCCAGCGTGTCGGCGATGCCGGTCCTGAGCATATGCGGCATCTGCACCGAGGCTGTGAGCGTGACGCGCCCCGATCCCGCGTCGTATTCGGCGAGCCCGCCGCGGTTCTCCATTGGCGCCGCCGATTGGCGGTGCGAGCGCACGTCCAGCGCGACGATCTCGGCGGCGTCCGCAAAGACCTTGTCGAGCCCTTGCGTCTTCATGCGCCCTTCGACCAGCACGTTAGATGCAGCTTCGGGATGGACCGGCGTTGCATCGGGGGCGAGCGCGGTTTCGAAATTGATGATGGCATCCGCGACGTCGATATCGACGAACACCTGCTCGGCGATGTCCTCCGCCAGCGCCGCGTCGTCGGCAACGACGACCGCGAGCGCCTGCCCGCAGAAGCTGACGCGATCGATCGGCAGGACGGGCTGGCCGATCGCGACATAGTCCGGCCGATGCAGGATCGGCCGGATCGGCTTCACGTCGACGAGGTCTCGTCCGGTGAAGACCGTTGCATCAGATGGGATCTCGATATCGACGATCGTTCCGCGCGCGACCGGGCTGCGCACGAAACTGACGGCGGCCGCCTTGGCCGCGCGATCGGCCACATAGCTGCCGCCGCCTTTCAGCAGCGCCGGATCTTCCAATCGTGGCAGCCGTCGGCCAATCCAGTTCATGCCAGCGCCTCGGTCAATGCGCGCTTGACGGAAGCGGCGATCAGATCGCGCCGATACTCGGGCGAGGCATGGATGTCTCCGTTCGGTTCGATCATGCCACGCGCCTCGCGGGCGATGGCATCGATGATCGCAAGCGACGCAGGCTTCCCAACAAGCTGATCTTCCAGCAGCCCAAGGCGGATCGCGCGATCGGCGACACCGCCGACAGCCAGCCGGGCCTCGCGGATCGTGCCGTCTTCAACCCTTGTCGCCGCCACCGCCATCCCCAAGGCAAAGTCGCCGGCGCGCCGCGAGAATTCGTAGAAGCCCACGCGCCAATCCGGCGTCATCAGCGGTAGGCGGATTTCGGCCAGGATTTCGTCAGGTTCGAGCGCGGTCGTGAACGTGCCGTGGAAGAAATCGCTTGCTGCGATCACCCGTTCGCCGCGCGCGCTCTTCGCAACCATTTCGGCGCGAAGGGTGGTCGCGACCAGGCACCATTCCGAGGCGGGATCGGCGTGCGACAGGCTTCCCGCGAAGGTGCCGCGCTGGCGGATCGGATAATGCGCAATGTGGCGCACGACCTTCGCCAAGAGCGTGCCGAGCGGCCCCTCGACCACCGGCCGATGGAACGCGGCGTGCCGCGTCAGCGCACCGATCTTCAACTGATCGGCGTCCGCGCGCAGGTAATCCAGTTCGTCGAGGTCGTTGATATCGATGAGGATAGCGGGCCGCGCCAGGCGGAAATTCATCGCCGGAACCAGGCTCTGGCCGCCCGCCAGGATCTTGCAATCGTCCTTGTGTGTCGCGAGCAGCGCGAGCGCTTCGCCGAGACCGGCTGGCCTGAGATAGTCGAACGCTGCAGCCTTCACATTTCAACCTTGCTCAATTTTATTTAGTCTGATTAACATGACCTCATTGCGGTGTCTACTGTTCGGGACGGTGAGTCTGCATGGGTTGGGCCAGGGCCGAGGGGCAAAAGCGCAGAGCGGCCGGCGGCCGCGCTTTTGCTTCTCCTGATGCACCGCGCGGTTTCAGCTCAACGGCCGCGCCATTCCGCAAGCAGGTCGGCGGCGTCGGTCACGATGCCAAGATGCAGCGACACCATCTTGAGCGCGGCATCTTCCATCTCCTCATTGGTGCCGCGCACCAGATCGCGCAAGACAACGACGCGATAGCTGAGATTGCTGGCATCGAACGCCGCGTTGAGGATACAGCAATCGGTCATGCCGCCGTCGAGCACCACGGTGCGCACTTTCATCTGCCGCAGCAGAAAATCGAGATCGGTAGCGAAGAACGGCGACAGCCGCTTCTTGCCGGCGACGATCAGGTCCTGCGGCTCCACATGGGTGACGAATTCGGTCCAGCGCGAACCTTCGATCGCATGCGCATCGGAGTTGGGGATCGCGCCGACATAGAGCGGAAAGGTGCGCCGCCACGCCGAGGGAATGCCGGCGATGTCGTCGACCCCGCCCTTGCGCAGCACCGATTTGACGTGGATCACCGGCACGCCGATCGCGCGCGCCGCGGCATGGAACTGATCGATCGGCGCGACGATCTCTCGCGCGCGCGGCGCGGGACAAGGACAATCCGGCGTATCGGCCAGATGTCCCTGGTGCATGTCGACGGAGATGATCGCGGTCCGCGAGGCCTGCGTGAAATCCTCGAACCCCTGCGACAGCTCGCGCTTCGCACCATACACATAAGCCTTCATCACGCCTCCTATCGCCGAAGCAGTTTGCCGTTCCGCGCCAATGCACGCATCGATCAGAGCGCATCGGCGCCCGCCAAGCAATATTCAAGCCGCGACGATGCGCTCGCGCAAACGCGCGCCAACATCAATCACGCACCAATTTTCGTTTGCGCCTTGCGCGCGACCGGATGCCGCCGGGCAACACAATGGAATGTGCGAGCCGAACGCAAGCTCGCTTCGCTCATTCCTGCGCGCTACCGCACGCGGTCGCGCGACGACAAGGATGCAAGGGGACTGCTCATCGATTGGCTCGACGGTGACTAAACAATTGGCGTGCTATTTTTTCCAACAATGCGAAGATTTTTTCGGAACCCGTCCTGAACGGTCGACAAATTTTCGCACATCGAGAGGATCTGCGTGATGCGCTGGACTACAATTCCTGTTCTTGCCGTTGCCCTGACAGGCGGCGCGGCAGCCGCCTATGCCGCCGGGTTCACACTCCCGGCGCCGGCCAAGATCGCGTTCCTCTATTTCGCCGACAAGACCGACGGCGGCTGGACGCAGGCCTATGACGAGGCGCGCCCGAAGATCGAGAAGGAAGTCGGCATGCAGATTCCCTTCGTCGAAAATGTGCCTGAGGTTGCGGGACAGATCACGCCGGCCGCGGAGCGCTTCATCCAGCGCGGCTACAACGTGATCATCGGCACCGCATTCGGCTATTCCGACACGTTCAAGGAGCTGTCGCAGAAATATCCGAAGGTCGCGTTCCTCAACGGCTCCGGCACCACCAACGGCCCGAACCTCGAATCCTTCTACGGCCGCACCTATGAGAGCCAGTATCTCTGCGGCATGATCGCGGGCGCGATGTCGAAGTCCGGCAAGCTCGGATTCGTCGCCGCGCATCCGATCGGCCCGGTGAACTGGACCATCAATGCCTATGAATTAGGCGCGCAGAAGATGAATCCGAAGGCCACGGTGACCGTGATCTTCACCGGTGCCTGGAACGATCCGGTCAAGGAACGCGCCGCGGCGCAGGCCATGGCCGACCAGGGTATCGACGTGATCGGCCAGCATGTCGACACCCCCACCCCTCAGATCGTGGCGCAGGAGCGCGGCATCTACGGCACCGGCCACCATCGCGACCTGCGCGAGTTCGCGCCGAAGGCAACGCTGTGCTCATCGGCCTGGACCTGGGAAAAATTCCTCGGGCCCGAACTGAAGAAAATCGCGGCAGGCAATTGGGAGCCCAATCCTTATGGCGCCTTCCCCGGCATCAAGGATGGCGGCACCGATATCGCCTGCTGCAACAGCGTGGTGCCGAAGGACGTCGTCGACAAGGTGATGGCCGAGCGCGACGCCATCATCGCCGGCAAGCAGATCTTCGCCGGCCCGATCAAGGACACCGCCGGCACCGTGCGCGTCGCCGAGGGCAAGTCGCTCGACGATGCCGGCTTCTGGAAGATGGACTGGTTCGTCCCTGGTGTCATCACCCAGAAATAGGCGAGCATAGCTTCTGATGAATTCGGCCCTGCAACTTGCCGGGATCAGGAAATCCTTTGACGGGGCTCTGGCTCTCGATGGCGCGTCCTTCGAGAGCCGCTCCGGCGAAGTCCATGCCCTGCTCGGCGAAAACGGCGCCGGCAAATCGTCGCTGATGAATGTCGCCGCCGGTCTCTACGCGCCGGATGCCGGATCGATCTCCATCAATGGTGCACCGATCTCGCTGAGCGGACCTGCCTCGGCCCGCTCTCACGGGATCGGCATGGTGCACCAACACTTCAAGCTGGTAAGACCTTTCACCGTGGCCGAGAACGTATTGCTCGCCAATCCGCAACCGCATTTCGCTTCCGGCCTGCGCGACATCCGCGACGCGATCAAGAAGCAGGTCGATGCGCTCAAATTCTCCATCGATCCCGATCGCCGCATCGACAGCATGACGGTGGCCGAGCAGCAGCAGGCCGAGATCGTCAAGGTGCTGGTCGGCGGCGCCAGGATCCTGATCCTCGACGAGCCGACCGCAGTGCTGACTGACGCCGAAGCCATCGGCCTGCTCGAGATCGTGCAGCGATTGGCGCGATCCGGCACCGCGGTCGTGCTGGTGACGCACAAGCTGCAGGACGTGAAGCGCTACGCCGATGTCGTGACCATCATGCGCGGCGGCAAGACGGTGGCCACCCTCGATCCCAGGCAATCGACCGCGGAAGAATTGACCGAGCTCACCGTCGGCCAGACCTCGGCTCCGCCGGAGCGGACGCCACACCAGGGCGGGCCAACGCGGCTCAATGTCGGCGCCCTCACCTATACGCGCGCCGACGGCCGGACCATGCTCAATAACACTAGCTTCTTTGTGCGCGCCGGAGAGATCTATGGCATCGCCGGCGTCAGCGGCAATGGCCAGGCCGAGCTTGCGGAAGCGCTGATCGGCGCGATCGAGCCCTCCACCGGCGAGATCTGGGTGGATGGCGCCGGCGACATCAGCCATGCCGGCCCGACCAAGCGGCGGGAAGCTGCGATCGCCGCGATCCCCGCCGACCGCTACGCCTACGCGCTCGCCGGCAGCCTGCCGATACAGGACAATCTTGCGGTGGCGCAGATCCGCTCCGGGCGCTACGGCAGCGTTGTCAGGCTCGATCGCACAGCGATGCGCCGCGACGCCATCGCGGCAGTGAAGGATTACGACGTGCAGGGCGTGCGTAGCGTCAAGCAGAAGGCTTCACTCTTGTCCGGCGGCAACGCGCAGAAGCTCGTCATCGCCCGCGAGTTCAGCCGCGAGCCTGATGTCGTGGTCGCGCACGGCCCGAGCCGCGGTCTCGATGCGCGCGCTTGTGCCGCAGTGCATCAGCGCCTGATCGCGGCGCGTGAGCGCGGCGCCGCCATCGTCCTGATCAGCGAGGACCTCGACGAGATCCTGAGCCTGTCCGACCGCATCGGCGTGATGACCCGCGGCGCGATCGTCGCCGAATTCGAACGCCCTGCGGACCGCCAGGCGATCGGCCGCGCCATGGTCGACCATGCATGACATCTCGCGCCGAGCCGAACCATTGACCCCCGTAACCTCGCGCGGCTTCGGCCGCCTCACTCTCGACGTGCGCCAGAACCTGCCGGCATGGAAACAGGCGCTGTTCGTCGGATCGTCGCTGATCCTCGGCCTTGCGATTTCGGTCGCTATCCTCGCGGTGGCCGGCATCCCACCCTTGACGCTCGCCAGCGAGCTTGCGGGCGTGCTGACCGCGGAGAACCTGCGCGGCGTGCTGATCCAGGCCGCGCCGCTGATCCTGGTCGGCTTGGGCGCAAGCCTCGCCTTCCGCATCGGCTTCTGGAATCTCGGCATCGAGGGCCAGATGGTCTTCGGCGGCATCTTTGCCGCCGCGATCTCGATCTATGACATCGGCCCGCCGGCCACGCGGCTGATCCTGATGGGAATGGCCGCCGCACTCGGCGGCGCGCTCTGGGTGCTGCTGGTCGTGTTCCTGAAGCTGCGCTTCCGGGTCAACGAGATCATCGCGACATTGCTCCTGAATTACGTCGCGATGTATTTCCTGTTCCACCTGCTCTACGGCGCCTGGCAGGACTCCAAGACCGCGTTCCCGCAGTCCACGCCCTTTCGTCCCTTCGAGCGGCTGACCGATATCGGTTATGGCGTCAACAGCGGCCTGTTGATCGCGATCGCCGGCGTGCTGGCGGCCGGCTGGATGATCCATCTCAGCCGCATCGGCTTCTACACCCGCTTCATCAGCGCCAATCCGCGCATGGCGAAAATCGTCGGCGTGCCCGTGCAGACGGCGACGATCTGGATCATCGCGATCTCCGGCGCCTGCTCGGGGCTCGCCGGGTTCGTCGATGTCGCCAGCCAGGAAGGCCGGCTCACGCAATCCTTCGCCAACGGCTACGTGTTCTCCGGCGTGCTGATCGCGTTCCTTTCGCGCAATGATCCGATCGTTGTCGCAATCGTCGGCTTCCTGATCGCGGTGCTCTTCATCACCGGCCAGACGCTGCAGGTGTTCTACCAGATCCCCTTCACCATGGTGCAGATGATCGAGGCGATCATCGTCATGACGGTCGCGTCGTCGGAATTCCTGATCCGTCACCGCATTAGGTGGATACGTTGAGAGGACCGCTGTGATCGATTTCCTCATCAACTGGCTGGCCAACGCTCCCGTGACCGCGGTGCCTTACGCGCTTGCGGCGCTCGGCCTGATCATCGCCGAACGTTCCGGCGTATTGAACCTCACTGCGGAAGGCTTGATGCTGGTCGGCGCGCTCGCGGGCGCGGGCGCCTGCCTCGCGCTCGGCGGCTATCCGGCGGTCGCGCTCGTCGCCGCGATGGTGGCGGCGAGCGCGGTCTCGCTCTTGTTTGCGGTGCTGGTGGTGGTGCTGCGCATCAACCAGGTGATCGCGGGCCTTTCGGTGGTGTTCTTCTGCCAGGGTTTTACCGGCCTCGTCGGCACGCTGGCGAAATGGCAGAACAAGCAACTGACGGGGCTGGCACCGCTGAAAATCTGGCCGCTGTCGGAAATGCCCGGCATCGGGCGCATCTTGTTCCAGCAGGATCCGATCGTCTATCTCACCATCCTGATCTTCTTCGCTGTCAACTTTCTGCTGTTCCGCACGATGCTCGGATTGCGGATCCGCTCGGTCGGCGAGAACCCGGGCGCCGCGGACGCCGCCGGCGTCAGCGTCACCTTGCATCGGATCTTCGCGATCGTCGCCGGCTCCTCGCTGATCGGCTTGGCCGGCGGCTACATCTCGGTCGTCAGCGTCAAGCTATGGGTGACCGGGATGACCGGCGGCCGCGGCTGGATCGCGGTGGCGCTGGTCGTGTTCGCGCGCTGGGCACCGTGGCCCGCACTCGCCGGCGCGCTTCTGTTCGGCTGCATCGAGGCGCTGATCCCGCAAATCGCAGCGGCCGGCATCCGCGTGCCGCAATATCTGATGCTGATGACGCCGTATCTCGCGACCATCGCCGTCATGATCTGGGTCGGCACCAAGGATTCCGGCATCACGCAGGAGCCCGGCGCACTCGGCCAGCCGCATGTGCGCGAGGAGCGGCGGTGACTTCTCTCTCGCCCCGCCCTTGCGGGGAGAGGGTCGGGGTGAGGGGCTGGTTCCGCGATGACGGTGGGACCATGATGCGCGGAGACTCCCCCTCACCCGGATCGCATCTGCGATGCGATCCGACCTCTCCTGCAAGCGGGGCGAGGTATATAGCGGAGCCGCTTAGTACCCGACCTGCTCCAGCGCGTGCGAGATCATGTTCGGCGAGAGCGGCACCTGGTGGAATTTCAGCGCACCAAATGGACGCAGCGCGTCCTCGACGCCGGAGGCGACGACCGCGCCGACCGCGATGCAGCCGGCTTCGCCGACGCCCTTGACGCCCAGCGGATTGAGCGGCGTCGGCGTCTCCAGGTGCAGGATCGAGACGTTGGGAATCTCGGTCGCGTAAGGCACCAGGAAATCCATCAGGCTGGCATTGGCGAGATTACCGTCGGCCTGGTAGTCGAGATGCTCGTAGAGCGCGCCGCCGATCCCCTGCGCGATGCCGCCGAGCACCTGCCCCTCCACGATCATCGGATTGATCATGTTGCCGCAATCGTGGATGCAGACATACTTCCTGATCTTCACCGTGCACAGACCGGGATCGACTTCGATGATTGCGCCGTGAACACCATAGGCCCAGGTCGATCGCGACGGGCTGTAATAGTCGGTGGCTTCAAGTCCCGGCGCTTGGCCGTCGGCAAGCGGCGGGCCATCATGCTTGCTCGCTGGCGCGAATTGTGTCGCCGCCTGCGCGGCCTTGTTGAAAGCGTAACGTAAGGGATTGCTCGCAGTTGCGATCGCCGCCAGCGGCGCAAAGCGGTTCGAGCCCTTCACCCACGCCGCAGAGTCGCGCAGCTCGATCTGGTCAGGGTCGACATCGAGCATGTTGGCGGCGGCTTCGATCACCTTCTTGCGGACAGTGAGCGCGGTCTTGTGGATCGCGTTGCCACTGACGACGGCGGCGCGGCTCGCAAAGGTCGCCACACCCCAGTCGAACGCCTTGGTGTCACCCTCGACCACGATAACGTCCTGCGGGCTGACACCGAGCTGATCGGCGACGATCTGCGCGAACACGGTGTCGTGCCCCTGCCCCTGCGTGCTGAGACCGGTGTTGACATAGACCTTGCCGGTGATCGGATGAATCTTGACGTGGCCTCCCTCGTAGGGACCGAGGCCGGTGCCCTCGACGTAACAGGCGAGCCCCAGACCGAGATAGCGTCCCTCGGCGCGCGCTTTCGCCTGCTCGGCGGCGAAATTCTCCGCGCCGAGCTCGGCTGCGGCCATCGCCAACGCCTTGCCATACTGGCCGCTGTCGAGCGTGACCTTGAGCCCATCCGCAAACAGCAATCCGTCGCGCTCATAGGGAAACTGGTTCTCGGCGATCAAGTTGCGGCGGCGGATCTCGAAACGGTCGAGCCCGAGTTCCTCGGCGAGCTGATCCATCGCGCGCTCGATGGCAAAGCAGGCCTGCGGTCTGCCGCAGCCGCGATAGGGCGTCAACTGCACCGTCGGCGTATAGACCGCCTTGAACTCCACGAAGATGTTGGGGATGCGGTACGGCCCCGCGATCGAGGTGGAAGCGACCTGCGCCACCGCGATGCCGTAGGGAATAAAGGCGCCGGTGTCGTGCAGGAAGAAATCGCGTAGCCCGATCACCTCGCCGGTCCTGAGCGCGGCGAGTTCGATGGTGTGGATCTGGGTCCGCTCCTGCGAGGAGCCCAGGAAATTCTCGCGGCGGTCCTCGATATATTTCACGGGGCGGCCAAGCCGCATCGCCGCCATCGGCACCAGAAGCTCGTCCGGATAGAACAGCAGCACCTTCTGCCCGAAACCGCCGCCGACATCGGGGGCGATGACGCGGACCTTGTCCTCATCGAGCTCGAACACGGACGCAAGCCCGCCGCGCACCGAGATCGGCGCCTGCGTGCCGTCCCATACTGTGAGTTCACCGGATACCGCATCCCAGCGCGCCGCAACCGCGCGGCATTCCATCGGCGCCGCGGTCGAACGGTCGACCTGCACGGTGATCTTGGTGACGTGCTCGGCACGCGCAAAGGCGTCCTCCGGATCGCCGCTGGTCTGGATGAAATGCGCCGCCAGATTGTTCGGCACGTCGGCATGCACAAGCGGCGCATCGTCCATCAGCGCCTTCGCCAGATCCATCTCGAGCGGCAATGGCGCGTACTCGACGTCGATCAGGGCTGCGGCATCTTCCGCGGTATAGCGGTCGACCGCGACCACCATCGCCACGGTCTGCCCGACATAATAGACATCGCCCCGCGCCAGCGGACGCTGGGTCTTCGGATTCTTCATCGAAGGGTGCGGAATCAACAGGGGCATCTCGACATCGAGCGCGCCGATATCGTCGCTCGTAAAGACCGCCGCGACGCCCGGATGGCGCCTCGCCGCCGACGTATCGATGGAGACGATCTGCGCCCGCCCATGCGGGCTGCGCAGGAAGGCGACATGCAGCGCATCCGGCAGCGGAATGTCGTCGACGAAGGCGCCCTCGCCCCGCAGCAGCTTGGGATCGATATTGCGCTCGACGCGCGCTCCGAACTGGCGTGTCGACATCAGGCCCGTCCCAGCAGCTCGGCGGCGCGGCGCACCGCGGCGATGATGTTGAGATAGCCGGTGCAGCGGCAGAGATTGCCCGAGAGCAGATCCCTGATGCCCTCGTCGGAAAGATCGATCTTTCCCGGCTCCTCGAAGCGGGCGACGATGTTCATCACCATGCCCGGCGTGCAATAGCCGCATTGCAGGCCGTGGCACTCCTTGAACGCCTGCTGTACCGGATGCAGCGTGCCGTCAGCTGATGCGACCGACTCGATGGTGCGGATATCGTAACCATTCGCCTGCACCGCCAGCGTCAGGCAGGAGCGGCCTGCCCTGCCGTTGAGGAGCACCGTGCAGCAGCCGCAGACGCCGTGCTCGCAGCCGACATGGGTGCCGGTCAGCCCGAGCTCATGCCGCAGGAAGTCGCTCAGCAGCATGCGGACGCTGACGCTGCGGCTGACGGCCTCGCCATTGACCGTCATCGACACGTCGACTTCGGCATCGGCCGAGCGGTCGGGGATCGCGGCCTTCATCGTTCGCGCCATTAGGCGGTCTCCATCTGCGTGGCGCGTTGCGCGGCCGTCGTCACCATCCTGCGGATCAGCGTGCCGAGCGCCCTGCGGCGATAGGTCTGGGACACATGCGTCTCGTCAGGCTGCGTCACGGCCGCAGCGGAAGCTGCCACCGCGGCGTCGAGATCGGACGCACCGAGCAGCGTGCCTGTGAGGATATTCTCCGCCTCGTTCAGGCGCACCGGCGTATCCGCAATGCCGCAGGCCGCAAGCTGCACGCGCGAGGCACGGCCGCGATCGTCAAGCGACAGCACGCAGCCGACACCGGCAATTGCGTAGTCGCCGTGACGCCGGGTCACCTCGTCGAAGGCCCATCCGGCGCCTTTCGGCAGCACCGGAAAGCGCGCTTCGGTGATGATCTCGTCCCGCTCTCGCGCAGTGGTGAGGAACGACTGAAAGAAATCCTCGGCAGCAATCTCGCGCCGGCCCGACGGCCCCTGCGCGATCACGGAGCCGCCAAGCAGCACCAGCAGCAGCGGCATTTCGGCGGAGGGATCGGCATGGCAGAGACTGCCCACCACCGTGCCGCGGTTGCGGATCGGCACATGGGCAACATGCTGCATGACCTCAGCGACCAGCGGATTGACGCGCGCAACCTCCGCATCGAGTTCGAATTCGCGGTGACGCGTCATCGCCTTCACGACGATGACGTCGGCGCCGACCTCGATGCCACGCAGATCGGCCACATGCTGGATGTCCACCAGCGTGGACGGATTGGCGGCGCGAAAATTCATCGCTGGCAACAATGTCTGCCCGCCGGCGAGCACGACTGCATCGGGATCGCCGGCCAGAATGCCGATTGCTTCCTCGATTGATGTTGGCGCCTGGTAGCCAAAGATGGAGGGCTTCATCTGATCTGTTCAGCTCGCCAAAACTGCGGTCAGGATAGGTGGCGCGAAAACGCTGTCAACGAAGTGAAATGAGCACCATTTGCCTACAAATGAAGCAATCGATCTGCCCGTCGCGATTGAAGCGCGGTCGCAAGATCCGTCACAGCGCGCGGGCGTGCGCGGCGACCGCCTTCACGAACAGCGCAACCAGCTCATCCGGCTGCGAGAGCTGCGGCGCGTGGTCGCTGTCGAGGCCATATACTTCGAGGCACGGCGACAATTCCTGCATCTTTTGCTGCAACGGCAGGTGCACCGAGCGATCCTCGCGCGCCTCGATATAGACGCGCGGCACAGTGCCGAAGCGCTCCGGCGACAGCTTCAGTTGCGAGCGGCGGCCGCCTTCGGGCTGCGGCGTCAGGCGACGCGCCGCGGCCTCGGCCAACGCGCGATCCGCCTTCTGGTAGAACACCTCGACCGCGGAAGCCGGGTCGATGCGCGACAATAAACCTGCGTCATCGTAGGTGACACGCGCATGCGCGCCGCGCATCCATGGCTCAAGATAGCGCTCGTAGAACTGCAGCACGGACATCCCGTCAGGCAGCATGAACGCGCAGAGGAAGATCGCGAGCGCGATCCGTTCGGGCCGCAGCTCACAGGCCTGCGCTGCCGCCGTGCCTCCCATGCTGTGCCCGACCATGATGATCGGACCTTCGGTCCTGTCGATGATGTCGACAACATGCGCAGCGTAGCGTTCGAGATTGACCTGCTCGGGTGGCAGCGGGTTGTGGCCGTTGCCCGGCAGGTCGACGGCGACCGCCTCGTGCCCGAGCGCTTTCAGGCGCGGGACGATGGTCTCCCAGGCCCAGGCGCCCTGCCAGGCGCCGTGGATGAGGATGAAGGTGTAGCGCGGGGATGGAGCACTCATGGCGACGACCGACTACTTGTAGGTCCGCTTGTACATCGCGCGCATATGCTCCTCGACCGTGATCGGCGGGTATTTCGGCTGCTCGCCCGGTGCAAGGCAGGTCGGGATGCATTCGACCGTGTGCGCGTAATTGCCGGTGTAGAAGAACGGCACCGAATAGCGCTCGCGGCCTGATACGTTGACCACGCGATGGAGCGTTGAGCGGTATTTGTCGTTGGTCCAGCGCGCGATCATGTCGCCGAGATTGACGACGTAGGTGCCAGGCACGGGGTCGGCATGGATCCAGCCGCCGGTTGCCTGGTCCCAGACCTGCAGGCCGCCGACATCGCCCTGGCGCAACAGTGTCAGCCCGCCGAAATCGGTGTGCGCGCCGGCGCCTTTCTGATCCGGATTGCCGTTTGCAGGCTGCGGCGGATAGTGCAGCAGCCGCACGGTCGCCATAGCGTCGGTGCAATAACCCTCGAAATAGTCTTCGGGCAAATCGAGCGACAGCGCGATGCCGCCCATCATCCGCGCCGACAGGTCCAGCATCACGTTGAGATAGGCTTCCATCACCGGCTTGAAGTTCGGCCGCGACGACGGCCACTGGTTGGCGCCGTGATTAAACATGCCGGCGAGCACGCGCGGATCGTCACGCGTATGCTCGGGCCCGACATAATAGCCTTCCTTGAGGTCGGGCGGCGCGCCGGGCTCCAGCGTCTGGCCCTGCAGCGGCTCGTAGCCGCGATTGGCCTTCGAGCGCGACTTGTCGACCTCGGCCTTTATCTCGGGCGATAGATCGAAGAAGGCAGCAGCCTCGGCGAAGACATCGGCGATAAGCTCTTCGTCGACGCCATGGTTCGAGATGTAGAAGAAGCCGTTGTACAAACAGGCGGCGCGCAGCTTGGCGGCAACCGCCTTGCGATCCGACAGGTTTGGCGACGATAGGCCGGAGATATCGATCACCGGCAGACTGGACTGCGAAACCCGTGCCGCTTCGAGCATGTTGATTACCCTCCTTCGCGCGTCCGCCTCACGACCATGAAGCGCCACCCTTGCCCACAGCATTTAGGTAGCGCGGCAAGTGCGATCACGCGCGCTGAAAGTTTCGGCAAAAATTGGCGTTTTCGGCCCAAAAAAGCATCCGAAGGCGAATCGGATCACACGGCAGAGATGCAACGGAGCCCTTCATATTCGCACGTGAGGGCCGACTGATCTTGTGATGACCGCAGGGGCGGAATCTTGTACTGGGAGTTAACGCTTCGCTGACTCTCTGTCGTCGCGAGCGGGAAGTCCCGGGAACCGTTCGGCAGCACGGCCGTTGTGTTCCCAACTAAACAAGAAAAGGAGCAAGCCGTGAACATGCGTAGGATTTTCTTGATGGCCGCCGCCACAGCGCTGACGATATCGGCATCCCTACCTGTTCGAGCCGCGCCGATGATGCCGTCCCCGATGGTACAGGAGTCTTCGGCACAGCAGGTGCAATACCGCCGCTGGCATGGTGGTCCCGGTTACCGCCATTATGGTTACGGCCGTCGCGGATATGGGGGACGAGGATACGGAACCGGCGCGGCCGTGCTTGGCGGACTCGCCGCCGGCGCCATCATCGGCGGTGCCATTGCATCCAGCCAGGCACAAGCCGCAAACGCCCAAGCTTACTGCGCGCAGCGCTTCCGCTCCTATGATCCCGCCTCGGGCACCTATCTCGGCAACGACGGTTACCGCCATCCCTGTCCGTAACGAGGCTTAGCCCCACACAAGCGTCATTCCGGGATGCGTGCATAGCACGCAGGCCCGGATTCGTGCTGCCTACGACGGAAAGTCAGCCGGCTCCACCTCGAGCCGATCGGCGTGCAGGGTCCAATCACGAACCCCGTGCATCTCGCAGAATTTCTGCTTGGCAACGTCCACTGCTTGCGCGTCGTCCGGGACGTCGAGGTCCACCGTGCACTGGCAGATGTCGCCGACCTGGCCGTTCTCGCCGAGCACATTTTTGTAAAATCGGGCAATGAAGCTGAAGTGCACCCTTATCGTGAGACACGATAATCAGGGACAGGAGCCCGCCGCTTGAGGCGGCAGGGCGGGTTGATGG
>NZ_JBEGDB010000116.1:0-23513 GCF_043638955.1 Bradyrhizobium sp. 31Argb
CCAATCCTCGCCCGGGGCCCGGTCGTCGCGCTGCGCTACGCATGGCTCCGCGCGCCGCCCTCTCACCGCAAAAACCCAACCCAACCCTGTTCGTTGAGAGCCTTGACTCACAAAGCCCCATATGAGGGCATATGAGGGTGGGCAAAGCGTAGCGTGCCCACCTCTTCCTGCACCGCTCTTGATGGTGGGCACGCTGCGCTTTGCCCACCCTACGCGACTGAGCACGCTGGCTATCGTCGTCCCGGCTCCCGGCTACGCCAAAGGCTTCGCCGCGGCGCGCAAGGCCGGGACGACGGCGTCATTGCGAGCGTCGAAGCTGGGCTTCGATGGCCGGCTTGTCTATGACCGACCAAACCTCCACGATCTTACCTTCTCGAAATTCGTAAATAACGTTCTCGGCGAACGAAACTCGTTTCCCGTCGATCTTGAGCCCGAGAAATTCTCCTTTCGGCCTGCAGTCGAAGAGCAGGCGGCTCGACACGTAAGGCGGATCCGCGATCAAGAGCTGGATATTGAACAAGAGGTCCGGGATCTGCTGAAAGTCATTTTCCAGCATCTCGCGATAGCCTGACAATCCAATCTGTCGGCCGTTGTGACGTACGTCATCGTGGACGAACCGTCCCAAATTGGTCCAGTCCTGCGCGTTCAAGCAGGTGATGTAGTCTCGATAGACCTTGGAGAGATGTTGCGGCGTCACGACAAATCTCCCTTGTCGCAGGTACCTGAGATCAATTGGTTCCATCGCCACCGCGATCACATCGCTGCCCCGCGAACGCGCCGTGGCTGTCAGGACAACCTTTACCCGGCCTGGCAGCCAAGGCATATTTCCCCAACGATTTTTAAAGGATTTCGCAAGGCGATGAACCAGGGAATCCAGCAAGTCGTTGGCGCCTATGTCAGACTGAAGAATGTGACGGCGCTGTTGGAGATGAAGGCTCACCGAAAGGAACTGCTCTCTCGGGCGCTTGACACGGATCAGTTCAGCCTCGCGCTATCACGTGATCTGTGCCGGCAGGATCTCGCCGCGATCGAAGACGGCATCCAGGATATCTTGAAGGGTGGCACGCTGCGAGGTTACGTCGATCATATAGAGCCTCACACCATTGCTGGCTGGGCTCAGTGCGTCGACCATCCTGAAATCCCGCTTCGCGTGGAACTCTATTTTGACGGCAGACTGGTCGGTAGTGTTCTGGCCGACCGCTATCGACAAGATCTCGAAAATGCCAATCTTGGAAGCGGCAACCACAGTTTCCAATTCAAACCCGATCAACACGCTTTCCTTGCCGCAGAACTGATCGAGGTTGCGGCGCCGGATGGCAAGCTCCTTCACGGGGGAACGTTGAAGCGAACAACTGCGGCGAGTGCAGACCAGCCGCAGCTCGCGCTCAATCCTTCACCGTAGCCGATCTGCCTCCCGGGGCCGGCAGCCTTCCACCGTTAACGCTTTGATCCGCCTCGCTTTGCCTTGCCACCGCCATATCATTAAGGTAACGCCGCCGCGATGTGGGGATCGGGCGCGTCTGGCGCCTTGGCATTTTGCTTCGCCCTCCGGGGATGGGATAGCCTTAAGTGTCTGAATTATTTAGTGAAGTCGACGAGGAGCTACGTCGCGAGCAGCTCAAGAAGCTGTGGGACAAGTATTCGCTCTACATCATTGCGCTGGCGATTCTGATCGTCGCCGGCGTGGGCGGCTGGCGCGGCTACGAATACCTCCAGGGCCAGAAGGCGGCCGAGGCGGGGGCTGCCTTCGACCGGGCTGTCGAGCTTTCCGAACAGAACAAGCGCGCCGAGGCGGAGGCCGCTTTCGCCGACCTGGCTACGAAGGCGCCGGCCGGTTACCGGGTGCTGGCGCGACTGCGGCTGGCTGCCGAAATCGCACCCCGCGACCCGCAGGCGGCCGCGAAGATGTATGACGAGATCGCCGCCGACCGCAGCGTCGGTGTGGCAGATCAGGATCTGGCGCGGATCCGGGCCGCGCAATTGCTGCTGGAAACCGCGACCTACCAGAACATGCTGCAGCGGCTCGAGCCCGCCACGGCGGCGAACTCGACCTTCCGTCACACCGCGCGCGAATTGCTGGCATTGTCGGCTTACCGCGCCAATGACGCCGCCGCAGCGCGGCAGTGGCTCGACCTGATCGTCAACGATGCCGAGACGCCGCCGAGCCTGCGCTCGCGCGCCGAGGCGCTGCAGGCGCTTTTGCCGCCTGTCGCCAAGAGCTGATTGAGAGGCTAACGAGTTGAGTGAGGGATTGCCCATGCGCCGCTCGCAACGTCTGATCGCAGCCGCTGTCGCCATTGCGCTTTGCAGCGTGCTGGCCGGCTGCGGGGGCGGCGGCCTGTCCAATTTCGATCCGTCGGACCTGCTCGACTTCCTCGACACCAAGAAGAAGCTGCCGGGTGACCGCAAGCCGGTATTCCCGGATGGCGTGCCGGGACTGGAGCAGGGCGTGCCGAAGGAGCTCTACAAGGGCTCGCAGCAACAGCAGATCGATGAGCAGAACGCGCAGGCTGCCGCCGCCGCTGCTCCGCCGCCACAGCCTCCGCCGGAGCAGGCGAAGTCGAAGCGATCGGCCAAGGGCAGGGCGACCAACGCCAGCACGGCGCCCGCAGCCGAGCCGGCCGCCGCCGATCCCAATGCCGCGCCGTCCGAGGAGGGCGCGGCCGCTGCGCTGCCGCCGGAGCCGAAGGCAAAGAGGATGGCGCGCAAGCGCACCACTGCGCCGCCGCCCGATCAGACGACGGCCCAACCGACCGCGGAGCCGGCTCCAGCACAGCCCACGCAGCAATCCGCCGCGCCGTTCCCAGCTCCAATGCCGAGCGGCAGTTTTTCGCGCTAGTTCCTGCTAGACTCCATTGACCTACACGCGTTTACCCCAACAGCGCTTTGATGATCCATGTCCTTCACGATCGCCATCATCGGCCGGCCCAATGTCGGAAAGTCGACGCTGTTCAACCGCCTGGTCGGGCAGAAGCTCGCGCTGGTGGATGACGAGCCCGGCGTAACGCGCGACCGCCGCGAGGGGCAGGCGCGGCTCGGCGATCTCGAATTCACCATTATCGACACCGCCGGTCTCGACGAGGGCGCCAAGGGCTCGCTGACCGCGCGCATGCAGGAGCAGACCGAAACCGCGATCGGCCTTGCCGACGCGCTGATGTTCGTGATCGACGCGCGGGTGGGTCTGACGCCGACCGACCGCGCTTTCGCCGATTTCGCCCGCCGCGCCGACAAGCCGGTGGTGCTTGTCGCCAACAAGGCCGAGGGCAAACATGGCGAGCTCGGCGCGATGGAATCCTACGCGCTGGGCCTGGGCGATCCGGTGCAGATTTCCGCCGAGCACGGCGAGGGCATGGGCGAACTTTATGACGCGCTGAGCGTGCTGATGCCGGCGCCTGCCGAAGATGATGAAGACCTCGAGGATGAAGCGCCGGAAACCGAGGAGGACGTCAGCCAACGTCCGATCCGCGTCGCCATTGTCGGCCGCCCCAATGCCGGCAAGTCGACGCTGATCAATCATCTGCTCGGCGAGGAGCGGCTCTTGACCAGCCCGGAAGCCGGCACCACGCGGGATTCCATCGCGGTCGAAATCAAATGGCAGGGCCGCGACTTCCGCCTGTTCGATACCGCGGGCCTGCGGCGGCGATCGCGGATCGAGGAGAAGCTGGAAAAGCTGTCGGTTGCGGATGCGCTGCGCGCGGTGCGCTTTGCCGAAGTCGTCGTGCTGATGATGGACGCGCAGAACAAGTTCGAGGAGCAGGACCTGCGCATCGCCGATCTGGTCGAGCGCGAAGGCCGCGCGATCGTGCTCGCGGTCAACAAATGGGACCTGGTCGAGCGCAAGCCGAACCTGATCTCAGGCTTGCGCGCCGATGCCGATCATTGGCTGCCGCAGGTGAAGGGCGTGCCTGTTGTTGCGGTGTCCGGGCTGATGGGCGAGGGCGTCGATCGGCTGATGAAGGCGATCGAGGAGGCCTATGCCACCTGGAACAAGCGCGTTCCCACCGCCGCGCTCAATCGCTGGTTCGAGCAGGCAGTCGCCGCCAATCCGCCGCCCGCGGTCTCCGGCCGCAGGTTGAAGCTGAACTACATCACCCAGAACAAGGCGCGGCCGCCGAGCTTCGTGCTGTTCTGCTCGCGCGCCGACGCCGTGCCGCAGTCCTATCTGCGCTATCTCACCAACTCGCTGCGCGAAACCTTCGACCTGCCGGGCACGCCGGTGCGCATCACGCTGCGTGAAAAGGCCAATCCCTTCGCCCACAAGCGCAAGCGGTTGTCGTGAGCGAAGAGGCGGCCGCGACCCTCGACACACCGTCGAGGCGCAGCGGCGCCGCGATCTTCATCTTCGGCACCGTCCTGCTCGACATGCTGGCGCTCGGCGTCGTCATTCCGATCCTGCCGAAACTGATCGAGGGCTTCGTCGACAATGATACGGCGAGTGCCGCGCGGATCTTCGGCCTGTTCGGCACCGCCTGGGCGTTGATGCAGTTACTCTTCTCGCCGATCCTCGGCGGATTGTCCGACAGGTTCGGGCGGCGTCCGGTGGTGCTGTTGTCGAACTTCGGTCTCGCCGCCGACTATGTGCTGATGGCGCTGGCGCTGGCGCCGTCGCTGGTCTGGCTGTTCATCGGCCGCCTGATTTCGGGCATCACCTCGGCGAGCGTCTCGACCGCCTTTGCCTATATCACCGACGTCACCGCGCCGGAGCAGCGCGCCACCATGTTCGGCAAGATCGGCGTCGCCTTCGGTGCCGGTTTCATCCTGGGGCCGGCGCTTGGCGGTCTGCTCGGCGGCTTCGATCCGCGATTGCCGTTCTGGGTTGCGGCGGGCTTGAGCTTTGCAAACGGACTCTATGGCCTGCTGATCCTGCCGGAGTCGCTGCCGCGAGAGCGTCGTTCGCCGTTCCGCTGGAAGAGCGCCAATCCGATCGGCGCGCTGCATCTGTTGCGCTCGGACCGCGTGCTCGCAGGGCTCTCGCTGGCGAATTTCTTCGCCCAGCTCGCCCATGTCGTGCTGCCCTCGACCTACGTGCTCTATGCGACCTATCGCTACGGCTGGGACACCGCGACCGTCGGCGCGACGCTGGCGCTGGTCGGCCTCTGCCAGATGATCGTGCAGGGCGCGGCGATCGGCCCGATCGTCAAGCGTTTCGGCGAGCGGCGGGCGCTGTTGTTCGGGCTCGCCTGTGGCGCGATCGGCTTTCTGATTTTCGCGAGCGCGCCGACCGGAGCGCTGTCCTGGTTCGGCATTCCCGTGATGGCGCTATGGGGTGTCGCGGGCGCGGCGCTTCAGGCGTTGATAACGCAGCTTGTTGCACCGGATCAGCAGGGCCAGCTCCAGGGCGCCACCACCAGCGTGCAGAGCGTGTCCCAGCTCGTGGGACCATTCCTGTTCACGCTGACGTTCGCCTATTTCATCGGCACAAGCGCGCCGTTCAAATTGCCGGGCGCGCCGTTCTTCCTGGCGGCAGCACTGTTGCTGCTGGCGCTATTGGTAGCGTCGCTGACACTCGCGAGAAAAGCGCAGGCTTCGTAGGGTGGGCACGGCGCTTCGCGCCTTTGCCCACCCTACGCATCACGCCATTACTTCTTCACCAGCGGGCATTCGCTGGCTTCCAGCGGCTTGGCCGCGTCTTCCGGCGCGATGGTGGCGATCAGCTTGTAATAGTCCCACGGATATTTGGACTCTTCCGGCTTCTTCACCTCGAACAGATAGGCCGGGATGATGCGGCGGCCATCGATGCGCAGCGGGCCCTTGCCGAACAGGGGATCGTCGGTCGGCAGTTCCTTCATCTTGACGACGGTCTTGGCGCCATCATGGGTGTTGCCGCCCATCGCCTCCAGCGCCTTCAGGTAATGCAGCACGGCCGCGTAATTGCCGGCGACCGTCATCGACGGCATCATGCCCTTTGGCGACACCTTGGCGAACCGCTTCGACCATTCACGGGTCTTGTCGTTCAAATCCCAGTAGAAGGATTCCGTAAATGTCAGGCCCTGCGCGGTCTTCAGGCCGAGCGAATGCACGTCGGTGATGAAGAGCAGGAGTGCTGCGAGCTTCTGGCCGCCGGAGACAATGCCGAATTCCGACGCCTGCTTGATCGAGTTGGTGGTGTCGCCGCCGGCATTCGCGAGCCCGACCACCTTCGCCTTCGACGATTGCGCCTGCAGCAGGAAGGAGGAGAAGTCGGACGTGTTGAGCGGGTGCTTCACGCTGCCCAGCACCTTGCCGCCATTGGCGAGAACGACCGCGGTCGTATCGCGCTCCAGCGCATGGCCGAAGGCGTAGTCGGCGGTGAGGAAGAACCAGCTATCGCCGCCGGCCTTGGTCAGCGCCTTGCCGGTGCCGTTGGCGAGCATGTAGGTGTCGTAGGTGTAGGAGATCGTGTTCGGCGTGCAGGCCTTGCCGGTGAGATCGGCGGTAGCCGCACCCGAGTTGAGCAGCACCGCGTTCTTCTCCTTGACGAGATTGCTGACCGCGAGCGCGACGCCCGAGTTCGGCGTGTCGACGATGACGTCGACCTTCTCGTTGTCGATCCATTGCCGGGCGATGTTGACGCCAACGTCCGGCTTGTTCTGGTGATCGCCGCTCAGCACCTCGATCTTCCAGCCCTTGTTGCGCAGTCCGGAATCCTCGACCGCCATGTTGACCGCGGCGACCGAATTGGCGCCGCCGATGTCGGCGTAAAGGCTCGACATGTCGTTCAGGACGCCGATCTTGACGGTTTTGTCTTGTGCGAAAGCCGGGGTCGCAAGACCTAATCCGGCGCAAGCGAATAGCGCGGCGTAGCGCCGCGCGCGCGTCGTTTTCATGTGTTCCCTCCTGTTGATGCCGGCATGGCCCTCTTTTGGGGCCTTTCGCCAGCGGCGCGGTCGGGGTAACCCGATCCACAGGTTCCCGATTATCCTGTCTCGCGCCTTCCGGCAATGCGCTTATCGTAGCGCATCGGAGGTCAGTTTGAATTTCTGGATGCGCTTGGCGTTGTCGACCTCGGCGGTATAGACGTTGCCCTTGGCGTCGACGGCCATGGCGTGGACCCAGTGGAATTGCCCGGCATTGCGGCCGCTGCGGCCGAAACTGCCGACCACGGTGCCGTCGTCGCGCCTGACGATCCGGATCTCGTTGTTCTCGCCGTCGGCGCTCAAGAGATAGGTCTGGTTCGGATCGGGCCAGAGCGCGATATCCCACACCGCGCCGTTGCCGAGCGTGCTCTTCTCAAAGAACCACTCTTTGACGAAGGACCCGTCCTTCTTGAACACCTGGATGCGGTTGTTGATGCGATCGCAGACATAGACCAGCCCGTCATTGGCGAGCTTCACGCAATGCACGGGATTGCCGAATTGCTGCGCAACCGGCGCCTTGGGATCATAGGCGGCCTGCTTGTCGTCATCAGGCTTGTTGCCATAGGCGCCCCAGTGCCGCTTGTAGGCGCCGGTGGTGGCGTCGAACACGATCACGCGGCGGTTGCCGTAGCCGTCGGCGACGTAGATCTCGTTCGCCTCCTTGTCGATCGCAGTCTCCGCGGGCTTGCCGAGCTGTGTGGTGTCGTTGGAGCCCTTGCTCGGCGCGATCTTGCCGATCTGGGAGACGAACTTGCCGTCGAGCGTGAATTTCAGGATCGCGTTGTCATTGTCGGCATTGCCGCCGACCCAGACGAAGCCGCGCTCGTCGACCTCGATGCCGTGCTCGCGGCCGACCCATTCATAGCCTTCGCCGGGCCCGCCCCACGCGCGCAAGAGATTGCCGTCGGCGTCGAACTCGAGCACCGGCGGCGCCGGAACGCAGCATTTCGAGCGCGGCGGATTGAGCGTTGCGCCTTTCTCGTCATCGGTCAGCGAGCGCGGGCGATGGATCACCCAGACATGGCCCTGCCAGTCGACGGTGATGCCGCCGACCTGCCCGAGGATCCAGTTGTTCGGCAACGGCTTCGGCCAGGCCGCATCGACCGCGAAGGCCGGAATGTCGCCGGCATGCGATGGCGCCGACAGGCAGAAGCAGGCGATACAGCTTAAGATGAATCCGAAAAGGGTGCGCGCGCGATTGAGCCTCGCCGTCATGATTGCCTCCCTGATTTTTTCTTGGCGGTTTGCCCGCTCAGGTAGCAGTCAATCGCGCCGAGGAGGTTTAGTCAATCGCCCGTCATTGCGAGGAGCGTAGCGACGAAGCAATCCATTTCGCCACTTGCGGAGACGTGGATTGCTTCGCTTCGCTCGCAATGACGGAGAAAATCACGCCGGCGGATGAAAGCTCATCAGCTTGCGCGAGGGGTAGTCGTAGAACTTGCCGGTCTCGTTCCACTCCGGCATGCACATCGGCAGGATGAATTCCGCCGCTTGCTCGGGCGTATCGAGATCCATCGGGTCTTCGCCCGGAAACACGGCGGCGCGCATGCGGGTGCGGATCGGGCCCGGGCTGAACAGGTTGACGCGCAGCCTCAAGGTCGCGGTCTCGTTGGCCCAGACGCGGACCAGCGTTTCCAGCGCGGCCTTCGACGCCGCATAGGGACCGAGATAGGCGAGCGCCTTGTTGGCCGCGCCTGAGGTGATGAACACCGCGCGTCCGGCATCGGACACTTTCAGGAGCGGCTCCATGCAGCGGATGAGCTGGAAATTTGCGGTCACGTTGACCGCCATCACGTCGTTCCACGATTTCAGATCGATGTGGCCGAGCGGTGAGGAGGGACCGGCGACGCCGGCATTGCCGACGAGGATGTCGAGCTTGCCATGACGCTCATGCAGCGCGGCGCCTAAGCGGGCGATGCCGTCGGAATCGGTGAGGCTGAGCGGCACCAGCGTGGCGCTGCCGCCGCTTTGCCGGATCTCGTCGTCGAGCTCCTCGAGCCCGCCTTGGGTCCGCGCCACCGCCACGATATGCGCGCCGGCTTTCGCCAGCGCCAGCGCAGTGGCATAGCCGATGCCGCGCGAGGCGCCGGTGACGAGGGCGATGCGGGAGGCGAGGGGAAGGGGCATTTACGGATTAACTCTTCGTGGTCGTCCCGGCCAAGGGCGCAACTTGCGCTCCGGGGCCGGGACCCATACTCCGCGGCGGTCATGATACGCGACGGCGGTTGTGTCCAATGGCTTCCGAAAAACAGAGCCGGTGGTTGGTTATGGGTCCCGGCCCCGGAGCGCAAGTTGCGCCCCAGGCCGGAACGACAATTCAGCTCGCCTCTGCCAGCAGCGAGAGCTGGCGCGGCTGCGGCTCGGCTTCACTGTGGTCGGTGAGATGCGTCGGATAGGCGCCCGTGAAACAATGGTCGGCGAACTTCGGGTTGGCCGGATCGCGGCCGCCGGGATAGCCCATTGCGCGATACATGCCGTCGATCGACAGGAAGGCCAGCGAGTCCGCGCCGATGATCTCGCGCATCTCCTCCAGCGTGTGCGTCGCCGCCAGCAGGCCGCCGCGGTCAGGCAGGTCGATGCCGTAATAGTCGGGATAGAGGATCGGCGGGGAAGCGAGGCGGAAGTGCACTTCAAGGGCGCCGGCGTCGCGCATCATGCGCACGATCTTCTTCGAGGTGGTGCCGCGCACCAGCGAGTCGTCGATCAGGAGGATGCGCTTGCCCTCGATCGCGGCGCGGTTGGCCGAATGCTTCATGCGCACGCCGAGCTCGCGCACGCTCTGGGTCGGCTGAATGAAGGTGCGGCCGACATAGTGGTTGCGGATGATGCCAAGCTCGAACGGCACGCCGGAATACTGGCTGTAGCCGACCGCGGCGGGTACGCCGGAGTCTGGCACCGGCACGACGACGTCGATATCCGGATGGTTCTCGCGCGCAAGCTGCGCGCCGAATGCCTTGCGGACCTCATAGACCGAACGGCCGCCGACGATGGAGTCGGGCCGTGAGAAATAGATGTATTCGAAGATGCAGGGCCGCGCCGGTTTCGGCGGGAACGGCTTGTGCGTGTGCGCGCCTTCCTCATCGAACACGATGATCTCGCCGGGCTCGATGTCGCGGACATATTTGGCGCCGATCATATCGAGCGCGCAGGTCTCCGAGGTCAGGATCGGCCGGCCGTCGAGATCGCCGAGCACGAGAGGCCGTATGCCGAGCGGGTCGCGCGCGCCGACCAGCTTCTTGTTGGTCAGGGCGACCAGCGAATAGGCGCCCTCGATCGCGCGCAGCGCCTCGATGAAGCGATCGACGAAATGGCCACGCTTGGACTGCGCCACTAGGTGCAGGATCACCTCGGTGTCGGTGGTCGACTGCATCATGGCGCCGTTCTTGACGAGCTCGCGGCGCAGCGACAGCCCGTTGGTGAGGTTGCCGTTATGGCCGACGGCAAAGCCGCCGGCGTTGAGCTCGGCGAACAGCGGCTGCACGTTGCGCAGGATGGTGGCGCCGGTGGTGGAATAGCGGACGTGGCCGACCGCGGTCGAGCCGGGCAGGCGCTCGATCACTTCGCGGCGGGAGAAGGTGTCGCCGACCAGGCCGAGCCGGCGCTCGGAGTGGAAGCGGCTGCCGTCGAAGGTGACGATGCCGCAAGCTTCCTGGCCGCGATGCTGGAGGGCGTGCAATCCGAGCGCCGTGATGGCGGCAGCTTCGGGGTGGCCGAAAATGCCGAACACACCACACTCTTCGCGTAGCGTGTCGCCTTCGAGATCATCCTGCAATTCGATGGGCCCGGAAGAATACGGGTCAAGCTGCTCGGCGTGATCGGAAGGGGCTTGCATCGCGTTCATCGCCTTTCTTTGCGGCCTGTGCTGAGTTTAGCCCAACAGGCCTAAGTCAAGGTTTAACGGCCCGCAGGTTTCTCGATCAGCTTTTTAAGGCTGTCGCGGGCAGGTTTACTATAGCCATCGCCGGACGCCGGCGCGGTGGGTTCGGCGTCAGTCTGATCGTCTTCCGGTTTGTTTTTCTTGAACCGCTTTAAGATGGTGTTCTCGGGGTCATCAGGCAAGAGCGACATCAGCCAATCCCCGGTTCCTTGCAGCACCACGCGGGATTTTGCGCCCGTCACCCAGTCCGGCCGCTGCTTGTCAGGAACCAGCCAGCTAAAGAACAGGAAGGCGACGACCACGATCAGGAGCCCGCGCGCCAGCCCGAACAGGAAGCCGAGCGTACGGTCGAGCGCACCGATGCGCGAATCCAGGATCATGTCGGAAATCCGCACCGTGATGATGGACACCACGATCAGGGTACCGATGAAAGTGCCGGCGACCACGACGACGGCGGCGACCGTGTCGTTGTTGAAGTAAGTTTTGGCAGTCGGCAAAAGCTTCGAGAAAGCATAGAGCGTGACCAGCGCCGCCGCGCCCCAGGCCGCGATCGACAGGATCTCGCGCATGAAGCCGCGCACCATCGCAAGCAGGCCCGAGATCAGCATCACTGCGAGCAGGACGAGATCGAGGATCGTTATCGGCATCGGGTGGTCAGGTCCGCTCGTTCTTCTTATGGGTCTGCAGGGCACGGCCGCCCGCGAATCGGCGTTTCGGTTCCGTCCTAGCTGAGGGGCTTATAGCGTCCCCGGCAAGGCCGGAAAGCGCCTGTCCCACGCGGCGCGATGTATAGCGGCGAGGGGCGCCAAGGTCACCCCGCTTTAGCCCTTCTCGCGACGGAATCGGGCCGGTGTGGCATTTTTCTCAACGGGTTCAGCGTCCCGTTGGGCCTGGTGGTTGCCCCTAGGGGTGCCACGGGCGGCGATCTCGGCGACCAGGGTGGTCAGTCCGCCGACCGAGTTCAGGGTAAGCCCGGCATCGCCGGCGTCGCCGCGGGCCGATTCGGGCAGCACGGCGCGGCCAAACCCGAGTTTCGCCGCCTCCTTCAGCCTGGCCGAGGTCTGCGCCACCGGCCGGACCGCGCCGGACAGCGAAATCTCGCCGAAATAGACCGCATCCGTTGGCAGGGGGGCGTTCACCAGCGAAGACACTAGCGCCGCGGCGGCGGCAAGGTCGGCGGCGGGTTCCTGGATGCGCAGGCCGCCGGCGACGTTCAGGTAGACGTCATGGCCGGAGAGTTTCACGCCGCAATGGGCCTCCAGCACCGCCAGCACCATCGACAGCCGGCTCGGGTCCCAACCGACCGCCGCACGCCGCGGCGTGCCGAGCGAGGTCGGCGCCACCAGCGCCTGCAATTCCACCAGCACCGGGCGGGTGCCCTCGATTCCGGCAAACACGGCGGTGCCGGGGCTGCCGAGGTCGCGCTCGGAAAGGAACAATTCGGAGGGGTTTGAGACCTCACGCAGGCCGAGCCCGGTCATCTCGAACACTCCGATCTCGTCGGTCGGGCCGAAGCGGTTCTTGACCGCGCGCAGGATGCGGAACTGCTGCGAGCCTTCGCCCTCGAACGACAGCACCGCGTCGACCATGTGCTCGACCACGCGGGGGCCCGCGATCTGGCCATCCTTGGTGACGTGCCCGACCAGGATGATGGCCGCGCCGGTCTTCTTGGCGAAGCGAATCAGCGCCTGCGCCGAGGCGCGGACCTGGGTCACCGTGCCGGGCGCGGATTCGACCGTGTCGGTCCACATGGTCTGGATCGAATCGATCACGATCAGCCGCGGCACGGTGCCTTCTGAGAGCGTCGAGACGATATCCTCGACCGAGGTTTCGGAAGCGAGCTGCACCGGCGCATTCGCAAGCCCGAGCCGCTCGGCGCGCAACCGCACCTGCGCCACCGCCTCTTCGCCCGAGATGTAGACCGCGCGGTGCCCGGCGCGCGCCATCATGCTGGTCGCCTGCGTCAGCAGCGTCGACTTGCCGATGCCGGGATCGCCGCCGACCAGGAGCACCGACCCGCGCACGAAGCCGCCGCCGGTGACGCGGTCGAGCTCGGTCATCCCGGAGGAGAGGCGGGGAGCGTCGTGGCTCTTGCCGGACAGCGACTCCAGCGCAAACGTCCGCCCCTTGCGCTTGGAGCGGATCGACACCGGCACATTGCCGGTCGAGTCCTCCTCCGCCAGCGTATTCCACTCACCGCAGGCGTCGCACTTCCCCTGCCAGCGATTATACGCCGCACCGCAATTCTGGCAGACAAAGGAGAGGGTGTTCTTGGCCATGGAAAATCCTACCGCCCATTCCGCATTTGGGTGCGCTCACAGGCGGCGAAGAATGAAATCAGGAACGCACAGCCGAACCAACCGCAGGCGGCAACCCAAGCGTCCGCAACAATTCAAAAGCTTTCAGGGCACGGTTGTTGCCGGTCTTGGCCCCCTTGCGCCGAACCAGTTCGGTCTTCCAATCAGAAATGCCTTCCACTACCGCCAACCAATGAATGGTGGCAGCAAGCTCAAGCACGGTGGACGAGTGCCGCTGCATTTCAGCAAGCGCTGTGCGGATGCGCCCGATTGGCATATGGGCGTCCGCCTTATCGCCATCGCCCTCTGCTTCCGCGGAGTAGGCGACGTAAGGCACGCCATCGCTCAGGCGACGGCGCTGGCTTGCGTGTAGGTGACCGAACACGATGTCGTCTTCGATCTTCTCGGCCAAATCCTCCGAATAGGGGCCGTAATGATAATATTCGTACGAGAAGCCGCTATCGAGGCCCATCCGGTCAAGCAGATACACGACTTTCTGGAGACGGATTTTCCCGACGATCTCTCCCCCGGCAGCCATCACGAGGCTTGGAACATCAGCCGTCATTTGTGCCTCCCTCTGACCGAATCAATGACAGATTGCGCCATTCTGGAGCTTGCTTCATCAAGAAAGTAGTAGCGCTCGAAGGCTCGCTGACGATCGGAGCCGGCTACCGTAGCGTCTTTGAAGTCGGTAATTTCTTTGAGCTTGTGGTCTGACATCCGGATCATGAGCCGTTTCTGGGCGCGCCCGTCGTCAGCTCCGATCTCACCGTATATCGACAGTTTGGCGGAGTCCCGGAATACATCTTCCCCGAGTTGCGATTTGAAGCGGGCGTCGAGCGCGTGTTTCAGACGGCGCTGTTCTTCCGCATCCTCCGGAAAGGCGTGCTGAACGTCGAGGCAGATAGGGCGTTCTCGATTGAGTATCCGCCCGGCAATTCGCTTGATTATCCCGTCACCATTTGTCGCGACGGCATGTAAGGCGCCCCACACCACCGTGTCGTCCAAGGCGCCATAGTTGGCGATGCCGTCGCCTCCCGGAGAAAAGAAGAGAACCAAGGGATGATCGTCGGGCAGGCCGGCGACCCTGCCGTTGGCATCTATCTCGCGTGCGGTGAATCGAAAGAAAGCCGATACCATCTGCTCGATCCCGCGCGTCGTCTTGTGCAGATATACGTTCGTGTAGAGGCGATACCGCGCCAACAGGAAATCTTCGGCAGCGTCGCGCGCTTTGTGCTCGAGGCAGAAGCTGTGCTGATAAATCGGATCTGCGTCGTCGGACTCGGCCGGCGCGAAGTCGATTTCGGCAACGCGCACATTGTCCATCAGCCAGTCCAGGTCGATGGCGCCGGCGCCAGTGCCGGTCATGTAACGGTCGCGGAGCAGATAATCCAAACGATCGGCGTCAAACGAACTCGACACGACCGCATGATACATGTCCGTCGGGGTTTCGGCGGCGACCAGGTCCGCGACATCCTCCGGCTTCACGCCGGACGCTGCGATTATCTCCGATATCCTGCCGCGGCCATCGCGGATCATGTCCGCAGTGAAAGCCTCATGACTTCGAATCTTTGGCTTCGGCGCGGCGTCTGTGGATCGTTCCGCGGCCAGTGCTTTTCGTGCTTCCTCGAAGGCGTGGCTAAAGGGGCCATGGCCGATGTCGTGAAGCAAGGCAGCAAACAGTGCGACCTTGGCACGCGTCTCGTTGAATTCGCCTTCGACGCGCTTGAGCTCGATCTCGCGTTTCAGGATTCCGACGAGGCGTCGCGCATTGTGGTACACGCCGATCGAATGCGAAAAGCGCGTGTGGCTCGCGGAAGGGAACACATACTCGGACACGCCGAGTTGCTTGACGCGCCGAAGACGCTGCACTTCGGGCGTATTGAGCAACTTCCAAACGCTCTCGTCGACCAAGCCATCGTCATTAAAGACAATGAGGCCATGAATAGGGTCTCGGACGCGCTGAGGCTTCATAAGAACAAAAGTAGAACATTCTCCGCCGTACGTCTACCCAAAGATGGAACCGCCCCGAAACCCGTTGCGCGTCATATGGTTAGGGCGTGACGAGCAGTCTGGTTCAGCGGATAGCGGGACAATGATGTCTAGTGAGTTACCGCGGGCCACAGCAGCGACGCTCCGGCCACAAGCATGATGCCGTCCATCACGAGGCGGAAGACGTCAGGTTCAAGCCGCAGCACGAAGCGCTTCGCAATGAAGGCGCCCGCCATCAGCGACGAGCCCGCGATCAGGCCTTTGAGAGCGACGTCAGGCGTCAGCGCGCCGAAACGTTCAAACGTCACCGACTTGCTCACATAGAGGCCGAGCGAGCTTGCGGCCTCAGTCGCAAGAAAGGCGCCCTTGGTGAGGCCGTAGAACAGGAACAGCGGCACGCTCAAAGGTCCGGTCGAGACCACGATGCCCGTGAGATAGCCGATGATGGCGCCGCCTACAGCGAGATGCCACAACCGCGCCTGCAGTTGATGCCGCGCCAGCCAGTGCCGCGCCGGCACCATCGCGATCAGGAACAGGCCGATTGCGATGTCGACCACGCGAGACGGCAGCGCTAGCAGCGTGCGTGCACCGAGCGCCGCGGCCGGGATGCCGGTGATGGAGTAGGCGGCGCAGGCCCGCCAATCGACCTCGCGCCACCAGGCCAGGATGCGCGAAAGGTTCGCCATCACCGCGGCCACCGCCATGATCGGCACCGCTTGCTTTGGTCCGAACTGATAGATCAGCACCGGCATCAGCATGATCGACGATCCCGTGCCAACGATGCCCGAAAGCGTTCCGGCAATCAGGCCGACGATGAGGACGAAGAGGTAACCCACGAGATAGTGTCCGCGACTCGTTCAGGGGGAAGAGAGCCTAGCAAGTTTCGGGAGGTCGCGTCCTAACACTCGCTGTCATTCCGGGGCGCGCCCCTTGGCGCGAGCCCGGAATCCATCAGACCACCGGCACAGGTGGAAAAATGGATTCCGGGCTCGCCGCTTCGCGACGCCCCGGAATGACGGAGGAGAAAAATTTGCTAGTGATTCCAACGTGATTTGCTTCGTCCAGTTGGCTTGAAAAAAATAAACCGCTTAACCCGTCGGGCAAATCAGCACTATTAATCCGCGCGTCTCACGGTAGATGAGGGGCGGATCGCGATCGTCACGAACGTTGCGGTGAGATGCGGTGGACGCGATGCGTGTGACTGACGAGCACGCGCATCACGGACGGCGAAGTCGTGTGGTCCTGGCGCCCCGACGCTGGCGCTAAGCTTCTTACGAAGTGACGGTGGCAAGAAAGCCCGGTCACCGGGGAGAGCACGAAGTAAGCCGTAACACCATCGCGCAGGGAAAGCCGGAATGCTTCGGTTGAACCTGTGGTCCTACCCCCGTGCTTTTTGTTGCACGGGACCCACGGGTGCAACCGGCACCCGGCTTTCCCTGCGCCCTCTGTTCAATGAGGAGGGTGGAAGGCGACGCAAACCTCGGGCGCAAAGCTCCGCGAGAACGCGGACTCACATCCTCACGCTATTTGACAATTGAATCAGGACTCACCCCGTCATTGCGAGCGGAGCGAAGCAATCCATTTTGCCGCTTGTGGAGACATGGATTGCTTCGCTTCGCTCGCAATGACGGTGTCGTCCCGTTTTTCGCGGGGACGACAATCGTAGGATGGGTAGAGCGCAGCGAAACCCATCATCTCGCCGCTTGCTCCATCGCGATGGGTTTCGCTGCGCTCTACCCATCCTACGGCACAATCACCGCAGCACGATCCACGCCGGTGCGTGGTCGCTTGCGCCTTCCTCGCCTCTGATGTCGCGGTCGACACCAGCCTTCGTCAGACGCGGCGCGAGCACAGGACTGAGCAGCAGATGATCGAGTCTCAGCCCGGCATCGCGCGGCCAGCGGTTGCGCTTGTAGTCCCAGAAGGTGAACATCGGCTTTGCCGGATGCAGCGTGCGGATCGCGTCGCACCAGCCCTGGTCGACGAGCGCCTTGAAGGCGGCGCGGCTCTTCGGCTGGATCAATGCATCCTTGTCCCACGAGCGCGTCGGATAGATGTCGAGCTCGGTCGGCGCGACATTGTAGTCGCCGGCGAGCACGACCGGGACATCCTCTTTGAGAAGCTTAGCGGCATGCGCGCGCAATCGCCTGAACCAGGCCAGCTTGTAGTCGAATTTCGGCCCGGGCTGCGGATTGCCGTTCGGCAGATAGAGGCTGGTGACGATGATGCCCTTGACCGCGGCCTCGATATAGCGCGCCTCGTGATCGGTGCGATCGCCGGGCAGGACGGTGCGGATCAATACCGGCTCGGCTTTTCGCGCGAGGATCGCAACGCCGTTCCAGGTCTTCTGCCCCTGCCACACCGCGCCATAGCCGGCCTTTTCGATCGCGGGCAACGGAAACTCGCTGTCGGTCGCCTTCAGTTCCTGCAGGCTGACGACATCGGGTTTTGCCGCGCGCAGCCAGCGCAAGAGGTTCGGCAGGCGGCGGTTGATGTTGTTGATGTTGAAGGTCGCGATCTTCATGTGTCGAGACGACCGCGATCCGTCCTGACCCGATCAGGCCGGAGCGTTGCCGGAGTCGGCAGGCGGTGGCGGCGGCTCCTCCGTGGGGTTGCCGCCCTTGTAGATGCGCGCATAACGCGGACCCAGGCTGGTCAGCACCTCATAGCCGATGGTGCCGAAATGATGCGCGAGTTCGTCGACCGTGATGCCTTCGCCGATCAGGGTGACCATGTGGCCGCGCCGCACGGCATTCTTGTCGAGTTCGGTGATGTCAACGGCGATCAGGTCCATCGAGATGCGGCCGGCGATCGGGCAGCGCTTTCCGGCGACCACAACGTCGGCGCCGCGGGTGCCGTCGTTCGAGCTCGCTGCGCGGAAATAGCCGTCGGCATAGCCGACCGAGATGACCGCCAATCGCGTTGGCCGCCGCGCGGTCCAGGTGCCGCCATAGCCGACGGTCTCGCCGCGATCGATGTGGCGGATCTGCACGATGCGGGCCTTGAGATCGACCACCGGCCGCATCGGGTTGTCGGCCTCGGGCGTCGGGTTGACGCCGTAGAGCGCGGCTCCCGGCCGCACCAGCTCGAACTGGAATTGGGGACTGAGGAAAATGCCGGAGGAATTCGCAAGCGACGCCGGCACGCCGGTGAACAGGCTCGCGATCTCGCGGAAGGTCGTAAGCTGCCTGGCGTTGATCGGGCTGTTGAGCTGCTCGGCGGCGACGAGGTGGCTCATCACCAACGTGATGCCGTGATCGCCGGCGTTGATGCGCGGGATGATGCCTTGCGCCTCGTTGATCGTGAACCCGAGCCGGTTCATGCCGGTGTCGATGTGAACGGCGGCGCCGCCCGACCAGCCGGAGCGACGGCAGAACACGTCCCATTCGGCGAGTTCGTTGAGGTCGCCAATCACGGGCTGGCAGTCGAACTTGGCGTAGCTGTCGCCGGTGTTCTGGAAGAAGCCGCCGAGCGCATAGATGGTGGCGGACGGCACCGCCTCGCGGACAGCGCGCGCCTCTTCGATATTGGCGACGAAGAACGTCTTGCAGCCGGCGGCGGCCAATGCCCGCGAAACCTGCGCAGCGCCGCAGCCATAGCCGTCGGCCTTCACGACGGCGCCGCATTCGGCCGGAACCGCGCTCTTCTCGAGCCTGCGCCAATTGGCGATGATGGCGTCGAGATCGACGGTCAGGATGCCCGTGGCGGTCGGAGGCACCGCGAGCTGGTTTGCGTCGGACGCAAGCTGCGCGCCCTGCGGGATCGATTTCGGATCGGAAGCGACGTTCATGGAGCCGTTTTACGCGGGCGGCAGCAATGGTTCAACCGCGCATCAATAAGACCGATCCGGCACTTGACCGTCATGGGCGAGATCGCCGAACCGTGTCACGCTGGCTTCGAAGTGCAGTTCGACCGAGCCGGTCGGGCCGTGGCGCTGCTTGCCGATGATGACTTCGGCCTTGCCGTGGGCGAGGTCCATGTCAAGCTGCCATTTCTCATATTCCGGCGTGCCCGCGCGCGGTTCCTTGTTGGCGAGGTAATATTCCTCACGATAGACGAACATTACGACGTCGGCGTCCTGCTCGATCGAACCGGATTCACGCAGGTCGGAAAGCTGCGGACGCTTGTCGTCGCGGTTTTCCACCTGGCGCGAGAGCTGCGACAATGCGATCACCGGGACGTTCAATTCCTTCGCCAGCGCCTTCAGGTTGGTCGTGATCTCCGTGATTTCCTGGACGCGGTTGTCGGTGCCGCGCTTGCCCGATCCCTGCAGAAGCTGAATGTAATCGATGACGATGAGGTCGAGACCCTTCTGTCGCTTCAGCCGCCGCGCCCGCGCGGTCAGTTGCGAGATCGACAGGCCGCCGGTTTCGTCGACGTAGAAGGGCAGGGACTGCAGCTCGATCGAGCATTCGCGGATCTTCTCGAAATCCATCTCGGTGATGCCGCCGCGGCGGATGTGGCTCGAGGGAATGCCGGTGCGCTCGGCGAGAATACGGGTGGCGAGCTGCTCGCCCGACATTTCGCAGGAGAAGAAGCCGACCGCGCCGCCGTGGACCGCCTTGATGCTGCCGTCGGCCTGCACTTCGCCCTCATAGGCCCTGGCGATGTTGTAGGCGATGTTGGTCGCGAGCGAGGTCTTGCCCATGCCGGGGCGGCCGGCGACGATGATCAGGTCCGACGGCTGCAGGCCGCCCATCTTGGCGTCGAGGTCGCGCAGGCCGGTCGAGATGCCCGACAGCTTGCCGTCGCGTTGGAACGCTTTCGCGGCCATGTCGACGGCAAGCGTCAGCGCTTGGGAGAAGCGCTGGAAGCCGCCGTCATAGCGGCCGGTTTCGGCGAGTTCGTAAAGCTGCCGCTCGGCGTCCTCGATCTGGGCGCGCGGTGCGAAATCCACCGGCGCGTCGAAGGCGACGTTGACCATGTCCTCGCCGATCCGGATCAGGTCGCGCCGCAGCGACAGGTCATAGACGGTCCGGCCATAGTCCTGGGCGTTGATGATCGTGGTCGCTTCGGCGGCAAGGCGGGCGAGGTATTGGGCAACCGTCATGCCGCCAATGTCGGTCTCTGCCGGCAGGAAGGTCTTCAGCGTCACGGGGGTCGCCACCTTGCCCATGCGGATCAGGCTACCGGCGGTCTCGTAGATCGTCTGGTGGAGCGGCTCGAAGAAGTGTTTCGGCTCCAGGAAATCGGAGACGCGGTAGAAGGCGTCGTTGTTGACCAGGATCGCGCCCAACAGGCCCTGTTCCGCTTCGATATTGTGCGGCGCGCTGCGATAGGCCGGGGTTCCCGGCTCGGGCGCGAGCTTCAGGACGTTCGAATCAGTTGCCATGGACGGAATTATTCTTCGGATTTCGCCGTTATTGGGATTCCCGGAAGCAGGGGCGGCGATAAAGCGCCACCGCTGTCGGAAGCGGAAGTGCCCATGCGCCTTATTCACGATTCACACAAGCGAAGTGTGAATCACGTAGCAGCGGTGCACGATGCTTGACGGATTTCGGGGGCGGGGCGGCGAGTCGCGAGGAATGTTTTGGGGCAGGCTGAACCTAATTCCACCTGGACGAACCAACATCCAAGGGAACGGCGCGTGTCCGGCCCGCTATCTCAGGTGAGGATGAGATAGGCGAACGCAACCAAAGCGGCGACGATGCCCACAGCGATCAGGGCGTAGTCGGTTTTGAGGTCGCGCGGCGGATCGAACAAGGATCTGTAGGTCTCGTGGGACATGGGGGTGGTCTACGCCCAAACCGCCCGCCCACCTTGTGAACCAGTTCACATGGGAATGATTTTTATTGCGGCAGGGTAGGCGGGAACGGACCAAAGGGTTTCGGGTTAGTTAAAGCGATGAGCCAGCGATTTCATATCCGGCGATCGGACCAGGGCGGCCGGCGGTGGCTGTCGATGCTGATCGACGCCATGGAGGAGGCGTCTCGTCCGGAAATCCGCAATGTTCCCCGCGACAAGCAGGTGCTCGCCGCCGTCGAAGCGCGACTTGCGCGCCCGGCCGTAGCCTATCCCTGTTACGGCTCGGCCTTCAGCTTTCGCAACTGAACCTATTCGCCCGCCAATTGCAGCCGCGGCCGCGCGCGCTGCTCGATGCCGCGGAGCTTGGCCTCTTCCTGGCCGATATAGTCGCGGGTGATCGGCACGACGCCCTGCCGCTTGGTGAGCTGGAGCTGGAAGTTCATCATGTTCTGCTTGCGGAACGACATTTCGGACGCCGCCAGATAGAACTCCCACATCCGCGCAAAGCGCTCGTCGTAGAGGCGGACGGCCTCTTCGCGCCGCGCCATGAAACGCTCACGCCATGCCCTCAAGGTCTCGGCATAGTGCAGTCGGAGGATCTCCATGTCGCAGACCAAGAGCCCGGCCTTCTCGATCGCGGGCATGACTTCGGACAGTGCCGGGATATAGCCGCCGGGGAAGATGTATTTCTCGATCCAGGGGCTGGTGACGTCAGGCCCCGTGGACCGGCCGATCGAGTGCAGCACCATCACGCCGTCGTCGGTCAGCAACTCGGCGCAGCGGCGGAAAAAGGTCTCGTAGAAGTCGACACCGACATGTTCGAACATGCCGACCGAGATGATGCGGTCGAACGGGCCGGGGATGTCGCGATAGTCCTCGAGCAGGAAGCGCGCCGATTGCGAGAGGTTCTTCTCCGCCGCCCGGGTGTTCGAAACCTGGAGCTGCTCGGTGGAGAGCGTGACGCCGGTGACGTCGGCGCCGGTCATCTCGGCAAGGTAGAGGCCAAGCCCACCCCAGCCGGAACCGATATCGAGCACGCGCTGGCCCGGCCGCACCAGGAGCTTGGCGGCGAGATGGCGCTTCTTGGCGAGCTGGGCGTCGTCCAGCGTCGCATCCGGCGTCTCGAAATAGGCGCAGCTATATTGCTTGTCGGCGTCGAGGAAGAGGGAATAGAGCCGGCCATCGAGGTCATAGTGGTGAGCGACGTTGCGCCTCGACCGGCCTCGCGGATTGAATTGCCAGATGTGCCTTCCGAGATAGCGCAGGAGCCATTGCGGCTTGGCCCAGCGCGGCAGCATGTCCGGCTGATCCATCAGGATCGCAAGCGCATCCGCAATCGAGCCGTTCTCGACGACGAACGTGCCGTCCATATAGGATTCACCGAGACTGAGCTCGGGATCGAGCAACACCCAACGCTCCGCGGCTGCGGTCAGGAACCGCACCGGAACCGGCTGCCCGGCGCCGTCGCCGCACGTGAACTTTGCCCCGCTTGCGGTCGTGACCGAAAGCGCCCCACGGCGAACGAACTGCCCCAAGAAATAACGCAACAAACGGTCCATAGAAGCACCACAGAGCGACCGGCCGTTACCCTGACGCGCAGTGGAACAGATGGTTCCAATGTGAGTCAACATCACTGTAGGTGTGATCGGGGGGAAGCGCTATTGCGTTGTAGTCAAAGCGGATATTCCCGAATGTGACAATTGCGTGGATGCGTCACAACTGCGCTTCCATTCGCCCGATAATCGGCTAAAAGGGGCGCGCCGCAACCGGATCGAGCAGGGCCGGGTGGCGTTTCCACGATCAGGAGAATGGGGGATGTTGGGCCGAGCGCTCATTTTCGCGGCGGTGATTCTTGTTGTCGCCGGCCTTGCGGCGAACTCGGCGCATGCCCAGCCGACCAATCTGGAGGCCGGCAAGAGCCCCTCGCAGATCTTTGCCGGCACCTGCAGCGCCTGCCACAAGTCGGCGCGCGGCCTGCTCAAGAGTGTCAGCGCTTCGGCGCTCCCGGGGTTCCTGCGCCAGCACTACACCACGAGCAGCGACATGGCCTCGCTGCTGGCGTCCTATCTCGTGTCCAACGGCGCCAGCGATACGCGATATCAGGGCCGGCAGGAGCAGACCAAGCGCGGCAAGGATGCGAAGCAGCAGGAAGCCGCGCGCCCGGCCAGCCCGCCCGAACCGGAGCGGCCTAGCCGCAGGTTCTTGTTTCCATGGAGCACGCCCGAGCCCGCCCCCGATGCGCAGCAGGCCGCCAAGCCTGATGCTGACGACCTCAATCCACAAGGCGAGGGCAGGCGGCATGGTCGCAACGCCAAGCGGCCGCAGCAGCCGAGCGAGGCGGCACCTGACGCGGCCAGCCCGGAGCAGGCAACCGAGCCCAAGCCGGCCGCAAAACAAAAGATGGGCAAGCGCGGCAAGCCCAGCGAGGAACCTGCCAGACAGGCCGAGCCAGCCGTGGAAGAGACGCCGAAGGGCGAGGCCGCCAAGGTTGAGTCGAGGGAAAGTGGCGGCAGCGAGCCAGCACCGCCGCGGTCGGATCCAGTTCCACCGGTGACGCCAGCGCCGCCAGCAGCCGCTGCAGCTCCGAGCGCTCCGGAACCGTCCGCAAGCCCGTCTGCGGCTACTCCGGCAGCTCCTGCAGCTTCGCAGTGACGGCGTCCGCGCCGTCCTCATTGCCGCCATCCCAGTCGGCTAGGCCGTGTGGACAGTTACCTTATCCAGAGCAGAGTGGCGGCAATGGCGACGACGGCGAAGTAGTTTCGCGCG
>NZ_JBEGDB010000117.1:0-23404 GCF_043638955.1 Bradyrhizobium sp. 31Argb
TCCTGCCACCCGAAAACTTGCCGATCCTCGAATGGCTCGGTATCAAAACGTCAAAATCACTGTGATGAACCACTAGCTAAATCGAAGCCCAATCTGCGCCGCCTTCTGTTCAGTCCCAGCCAAGCCGTGGAGCAGATCGCGCGTCGTCCGTTTTTTGCGTCCGTGCTTGCCAAAGCCATTCCGCAAGACGCCGAACCGAAAACCGAAGCCGATCTGATCAACGCGTGGTGGCTGCGCGCCGGACATGACGCCATGGCCGAAACGGTGCCGCAACGCCAGCGCGCGCTCATCGACCTTGCTGAAAAAGGCGTGCGTAATCTCGGCAAGGAGATCTTGGTCCGCAATCTCAAGCCGGAGACCGTCGCTCAACTGACTGCGTTGGAGGCAGATAACATCATTCGTCTTGCGCGCGCAGGCGCGATGGTTTCATTCACGCACGACATCTTCTTTGAGTGGGTCTTCTTCCGGCTGCTCATCGAGCTCGGCGACACATGGCCTTCGGCGCTTTCCGCCGCCGGCGAACCGCCATTGCTTGGTCGCGTGGTGGGTTTGCTGGCTCAAGACGCGCTCACCGAACCCGGACGTTGGACCGCCGGATTGGCCCAGCTGGAAAGCTCTTCTTTGCGCGCCCAGTGGAAGCGCGAATGGCTCACGGCGCCACCCTTCACGAACACATTCGAGAAGGCCATCGACGAGTTCACGCAGCGTGTCGAGGCCGAGAACTTCGCTTTGTGCGAAAAGCTGTTCGTGTGGTTTCAGGCGCAGCACACCGTGCCGAGCCCCATCATCATGCAAGGGGCGATCAAGATTGAAGGCATGGACTCCATTCGCTTGGCCGATCTACTTGGATGGCCTTCGGACGGTGAAGCATGGGGACGCCTTATTGACTGGATCATCACGCGTTATGACAGGCTCCCACCGCGTCTTGTCCCGCAAGCGCTCGAGGTTTTAGGGGTTTGGCAGAACGCGCTATCGGACATTAAGAACAAACGCTCGAAGGACATTCTGGCGACGTGCAGTTCGTGGCTCGTCGATCTCGAAGCGAAAATCTACGCCGAGGGCTATGCGCGCCCGCGCGGCAAATGGGACGTCCTCGGCCACGAAGCGCAGAAGAGTCTCGCCACCGGGTTGCGTAACATGCTTCTCCGATCGGCCCGAAGTTATCCCGAGTTCGCGGTCGCGCTTTTTGAACGCGCCGCCAACAATGAGCACATGCTGCGGCCCGCATTCGACGATCTGATGGGCTTTACGCCGGTCATGGCGGAAGTTGCGCCGGAGGCGGTTGAAAAGGTCGCTGAAGCCAAGCTCTTGCAAGAATTGCCGCAGGACGAGTGTGACCGGCTCCGACGCGAAGAAGCTGAACACGCAAAGTGGCGCGAAGAGATCGGGGCAATTCCGGAGGAGAAGCGCACGCGCGATCAACAGATGGCGTTGTCGTCGGTCCACTTTCCGACGAGCATGTCCGAGTTCCGATTGGATGACGTCGGCCTCGACGCCCACAATCATTATTTCCACCCTTCATCGGCGCTGCACGAACCGTTCGCCAGCCTGCTCGCGAAGAGTCCCGCCGTTGGCCTTCGCTTCATCAAGAAACTTACGAACCACGCGACCACCGGCTGGCGTCAAATCCATAAACTCGGCCGCCGCGAACACGGCACTCCGATTCCTATCGTCCTGGACTTCCCGTGGGGCAAGCAGGAGTTCTGGGGTGACTGGCACGTCTTCGGCTGGGGCCTTGGTATGCTGGGCTCCGAATTGCTCCAGTGTGCCTATCTGTCGCTCGCCTATTGGGCCTTCAAGGAGATCGAGAAAGGCCGCTCCACCAGCGACGTGATCAAGGAAATCCTCGAAGGCAGCGAGTGCTATGCCACGCTGGGCCTTTGCCTGCGTCTTGCCATCGAGACGTTCGAGGTTTCTGAAACGACGCTGCCCATCGTCACGTGCCAGCGCTTGTGGGAGCATGATATGGCGCGGCTCATTCAAGAGCCGCAGAAGGATGTCGACCTTTTCGGGTTCGGTTTCCTCACGAAATTGACGGGTGAAAAAGCGAAGGCGAAAGCGTTCCTCGAAAGCCGCGAATACCGCAAACACGATGTGCGTGAACTGGCGATGCATTTTGCCATCAGCAGCGACACGAGCCTGCGGGATCGCTTCAAGAAGGCGCTGGCGGCGTTCCCGGCAAACCTACCGTTCGAGCTCGAAGAAGAACGCGAATACCCGAAGCTGGCGCAGCAATTGAAGGAGAAGGCCTAGCTTTGGTCCGGCCTTGGCGATATCGAGAATTATCGGCGCTACGAGATGCAAGGCGATCAAGTCGCCATCGGCTATGAGCCGCCGAAACCGCTGCCCGAAGCCACGCAACAGAAGGCCGCCAAGGCCTCAGAGTCCTTGGGCCAAACGCGTGTGCTGAATTGGGCCATGAAATCCTTGAATGAAGGCAAGCCTGCCGAGGGCTGGTCGTTAGATAAGGCAATCGAATACGCCAAGAAGCACGACCGCAATGACCTCTTCGATGAGCGCGCCGATGTCGGGCCCCACGCGGTCCAAAGCGGCGTCTCCGCTATCGCCGCGTGCGTTATCCGATATGCCGATAAAGATTCGGCGGATCGGCCATGGGCGTGGAATGTGATGGACCGCGTTCTGAAGATGCGCGAGCCCGGGGATTATGGGGGGTCGAAGATTCCGTGGCATCCGTCCTTTCATCTTATTTCCGCGCTATTCCACGACCGCAAGAGTACCGCGCCCCGTTCGGAGGCGTCAGCCAGCCTCATTGAGCTTGCGAGCCATACGAACGAAGATGTGCAGCTCATGGCTTTCCAAGCCCTCTTTTTGGACCCGGACCCGCATGTGAAGTGGGTAGCGGCGCACTTCGCGTTCGACCTCGCGCATTACATCGATCCCATTCAGAACGAAACGACCTTTGAGCGCGATGACACGGAAGATCGCGACGCACGCAAGGCAGCTGTGGCGAAAGCGTTGAATGCCCTTGGTGTTGAAGCCGAGACGGGCTTCGAGCCGTTACCGCCGGCATGGGTGAAGGCACCGAAGCGCAACAGACGTGAAGGGGATTATTGGACCGACCCAAAGCGTTCGTTTGACGGGCAATATGCCGCCAAGCTCTTCGCGCACTTTCCGCTTGAAGAGTGGTGCCGGTCAGATGTTTACCGCGTGAAAATCGGACCGCTCCTCGTCGATCTTGCGCGCTGGACGGCCGACCGGCTGATGCCATCGTGGGACGATAAGAAGCGCCGCGACAAACAAACGAATTTGTTCGAATGGGACCACGCCTTAGGCACCATGTTCGCCCGCGTCTTACCGTTTTTCGATCTGCAATGGATTCGCGAGCACTTTCTTAAGCCGTTCTCGCAGGACGACGAAGAGGCGTTGCGCGTGCTTGCAGAGTTCGCGGACAGCACTGTCAGACGGCATGTCTTGGATGCCAAAGACGTCCCCGCCAATGCACTGCCTGTCCTCCACGACTGTGTGCAGCGCGTGATCGACGACAGAACGTTCAGCCCGAACGGTTACCGTGCGGGGGAAGTGCACGGCTATGACATGCCGATTCTCATCAAGGCGCTCCTGTTTGTGAACGTCGAAGCCGAATGTCCGGGCGCAGCGCGGTTCGTCAACGGCGATTGGAGTGAGATAGCGGTCATCATCCCGCTCGTCACGAAGCTCATGAAAGCGACCGGCTGGTCAACCTTCGTCATGCAAAACTACCTGACCCTGTGCGAGAAAGCCGGGGCATCATACGCCCTTGATGCGTTTATCGATCAGTCCGGGGCGGCATTGGACTCTATCGAATACGCAAAAGGCAGTTGGGTCGGGACATCACTGCCTGCGCGGCTCGCGGCAATCATCCAGCGCCTCGCAGAAGCGAATTACCCCCTCGAAGTTAACCGTGCACGCGGCCTCTTAAGGCTTCTCGACGCGCTGATCGACCTTGGCGACCGGCGTAGCGCGGCGCTTGAACAAGATGAGGCATTTCGTCGTGTCCAAGGGTCCGTTCGTTGAGCCGCGTATCCTTAGGCGCGGTCATCCAAAAGTACGATGACAGTGTCCTATTATATATCAAAATTTTTTGCAGAAGATAATGCCTAGAGTCCGGACAGAGGTAGCTTAAGTCCGCAGCTCTGGATCTCCTGAATGGTGCGCGTCGCTCGTCTCGCCCGGCCTGTTCAGGTGGGGCGGCGACTTCATGACGGCGCTTTACTATAAGGGTACGGGGCGCATCCCGTGGCGGAAGACATCCACGCAGGGCGAGTTCACCGCCTGTTATATTCGCGTCAGCTTCTACCGCGAAGTGGGAGGCTAACAGCTCGTCACCAGCGCGACGCAAATGTTCGATGAACATGGGCGCGGCTTTATCTTGAAGAAAAAGCGTGCCGAGGAGAGCCGGGAACGGCATCCTACATGACGAAGGAGGATGCGCACGAATTGATTTCTGGGGCGCTTGCTGCTTACAAAAAGCATCATCAAAACTTTCCCGCGCGTGTCATCGTTCTCAAGACTTCGCGGTTTCGCGACAAGGAAGCCGAAGGCATTTTGGCAGCGATCGAAGAAGCCGGAGCCGAGCTGCGGGATCTGGTTTGGGTTCAAGAGTCGTATTCGGTCAAAGTGCTGCGTGATGGCAATTATCCCGTGATGCGTGGCACCTTCGTCGAGTTGGACGGCAAGGGTTTGCTCTACACAAACGGCAGCATCCCCTATTACGGCACGTATCCCGGACTTTACGATCCGCGGCCACTGCTCTTATGTCCTTATAAGGGTCACGACAGCACCATCGCGCAGATAGCGGCTGAAGTCTTGGCGCTGACCAAGGTGAATTGGAATTCAAACCCAAATGAACCAGAAGCTGGCCATTCCCATTCGTGCTGCGAGGGCGGGCGGCGAAGTTCATAATATGCGACCGACCGAACAAATAGTTCTGACTATGCACGTTATATCTAGCGATTGGACTGCGGGCCGGTGGGATGGCCCTTCCAACATTCGATGGGCGAACCGGGACCGAGCACCCCGGCAGCACGCGGGGCCTAAGCCTATGTGCGAAACATCGCTTCTTGCTCGCGCCACTCGATAGGGATGGACTTCAGCAGCTGCGCGAGGTCCAGCCCTTCTGGCTGTGAGCCATTCAGGATAGCTTCAGTGAGCGTGGGCGATAGCAGTGTTAGCCGTAGCACCCGGCAGAGATAAGACTCGTTGATCTTCTCTGCTTTGGCTAGCTCGCGCACCGAGGCAAATAGATTTGACTCGAGCATGTTGCGCCATCGATGCGCGCGCACCAGAGCCTTCACAAGCGTATTGTCAACCCGGGGTGGCGGAGGCGACCAGGTCGGCGCCGCTGCCGGGGTGACGACGCGCTTGCGGCCGCCCTGGCGACGGAATGAAATCGGGATGCTGACGACCATCGTCCGGCCGTCGCGGCTCAGTTTCGGCCTTCCAAGCGGCCCAAGGGTGATAGTGGTCGGTCGGTTCATTCGGCGGCTTCTTGAAAGGTCGGTTGCGTCCCCAGCTCCGCGGCCAGGGAGGTCAGCCCTAAAATGTTCAGGGTGATGTCAAGCCGCTCTGGGCCGAGATCGACGCGGTTGACGAGCAGCTCGACAATGCGGGCCTGTTCTGCCGGAAATAGCTCGTCCCAAAGCTCGTCAAACCCGAGAAGGGCGTTGCGCACTTCAGTTTCGCTGATGTCCTTGCGCTGCTTGCGAGCTGCGCGCCAGGTCTGGACGATGATTTCGGGCATCTTGAGAAGCCCGCGAACCTGGTCCATGACGATGCGCTCGAGTTCGGCGGCCGGCGCAAGCGGGACGGGACAGTCGGATCTCCCCCGCTTCATCGCACTCTGGCTAATATAATACCGGTACAGCCGCCCCGATTTCCGGGTGTGGGTCGGGGACATGGCGGCGCCGTCGGGACCAAAAAGCAGGCCTTTCAAGAGCGCCGGAGTTTGCGCGCGGGTGTTGTTTGCTCGCTTGCGCGGGCTTTCCTTCAGAATGGCGTGGACCTGGTCCCAGAGCTTACGGTCGATGATGGGCTCATGTTCGCCGGGGTAGGACGTTCCCTTGTGGACGGCGTCGCCGATATAGACGCGATTGTTGAGCATCTTGTAGAGCACGCCCTTATCCAGGAGGTGCCCATAGCGGTTCGTCTCGCCGGCGGCGACCAGCTCACGTGCCAACCGGGTCGCGGACTTCAGCTGGACGAACCGCCGAAAGATCGCCCTGACGCGTTCCGCGTCCCGTTCGTGGATGATCAGCTTGCGCTCACGAACCTCATAGCCGAGCGGAGTCCAGCCGCCCATCCATTTGCCGCGCTTGCGCGAGGCTGCGACCTTGTCGCGGATGCGCTCGCCAATCAGCTCACGCTCAAACTGCGCGAAGGTCACCAGGATGTTGAGGGCCATGCGTCCCATGGCATCTTTGGTGTTGAAAGACTGGGTGACGGAAACGAAGGTAACGCCGTGGCGCTCGAACAGCTCGACGAGATTGAGAAAGTCGAGCATCGAGCGGGAAAGCCGATCAATTTTATAGACGACGATCACGTCGATCTTGCCGGCTTTGACGTCAGCCAGAAGCCGCTTCAATGCCGGCCGTTCCAGTGTGCCCCCTGAAAAACCCCCGTCATCGTAGCGATCTGAGACCGGAGACCAGCCTTCGGCTCTCTGGCTGACAACGTAGGCCTCGCAAGATTCCCGCTGCGCATCCAGCGAGTTGAAATCCATGTCGAGGCCTTCCTCGCTGGACTTGCGTGTATAGATGGCGCACCGGAGCTTCCTGACTGCCGGGATGCGGGCCGAAGAGCCGTTCTCGAAAGGACTGGCGAAGCCTTTGTCGGCCTTCTTTGGCCGGCTACGGGAGGTCATTTCCGGTCCTATGAACTCTTCAGGCCGAAGAAGACCCAGCCATTCCATTTTGTCCCGGTGATCTGCCGTGCCACCGAAGACAGTGACTTATAGGGACGGCCAAGGTATTCGAAATCGTCGTGCCTGACGGTGACGCAGTGCTCCACGCCTTCCCACTCCCGTATCAACTTGGTGCCGGCAACAGGGCGCAGGATCGGCCGAGCCTTGCGATCCGCCGGCTTTTGGTCTGCGTACTGCTTGGCCATCGCCTTCAGCCGCTCCTGGGTCTCCCGGCTCAACCCGCCATAGGCCAACTCCTGGATCCGATAGGCTAGCCGGTTCTCCAGGAATCGGCGGTTGTAGGCGGGGGGCTCGGTGTCAAAGAGCTCTCGCCAACGGGTTTTCAAAGCGGTAATGGGGGCGCCTTTCAGGGCCGCCAGTTGCGACAAAACGGTCTCTTTCATGGAGCGAAGTCCTGGTTCGTGGCGGCGACATCACCCTCAGACAGGCTCCTACAGTCGGGCGGAGAATTCGCTTTGCCGTGCAAGATTTGACTGGACTTCCGCTCCAAAACACGCAGGAAGCCGGCCGCCAAAATGTCGGCAATTTCAACGATCGCCTGGTCGCCGTGCGAGGAGTTTCCCCCAGGGTAGCGTTTTCCAGTGATCCACGAATCGGTTTCTATTGCCATGCTCAGGACTGAAGCCGATCCGGACGATTTGTCCGGCGCTCAACCTGGCTGCTCGTCAACCGAGGTTGACCGCAGGGTTCATCGGGAGAGGCAAGTGAGAAAGCGGTGGACGTTCGAAACATCTGCGCATGCAGCGTGTGCGCGGGGGCCGCTGCGAGCGCTTGAGGAAGCTGTCGCGCTGCTCGCACCGTTTAAGCATCGTCCCAAAAAGCGGCCGGGCCTTGATTCGAGTGAACTGCTTTCAATGGATCCAGAGACGTTAGCCAGGGCTTCCGTGGAAGGTTTGGCCGAGTATCTGAACTCGTTGCTGAACCGCGCGCATCTCGCGCCAAGAAGCAAAGAAATCAAGGCTAACCTGAAGCGACTTCGCAGCAAACTGCTAGATATCTGCGGTGAACTCGCTTCGCTCGACGACTGGTCACGGCTGCACCTTCAGAGCTCATCGGAACCACCGTTTGACCTCGAATTGCTACCCCCAGTCGCAGGGCTCGGTCGAGGAGGGTTCGCTGAGGGCGCTGCGCAAATAGCGAGTAGAATCGATAGTGTACTGTTGACCCTGCCTGCCGACCGTGGTGGACGACAGAATCATGATGAACACTTTTTAGGGACCGCAAAAACAAGATTCGTTCGAGAAGCTTTTGATCTATTTGATTCATATCATCCGCGGAGCGCAAGCTCGACTGAGGGAGCACCCTTCCATACGTTCATTCATAGGGTCTATGAATACGCGACAGGCGAACATGACGAGGATCGCGCGGCCCTCTCCCATAAGATCCGTTCTCTCATAACAGCGCTCCATCAATACCAAATGGCAGATGAGCGATTTTGGGCTATCGAAATGAAAATCAGCGGCCTCGCAATCGATGACCCAGAGTGCGCTAAACTTCGCGGGCGACAGCGCGAGTTTAGCAAGCAAAAACAAGCGCTTGGATCTATATTCGTGCCTGCCCTGGGACGTGTAGAAAAACGTCAACCTCGGAAGAAGAATAGGGGGTAGACAGCAAGCCTGAATCATCAAGTTAGCTCAAGCTACCAGCCGTTGTCCTCGAGGAGAGCGGTTGATGTCCGCAGTAGACAGTGAATCATTGCATACGACGGAGCGGGGTCGCCTCGCCGTATTAGGTAATTTCTCTTCATCGCTCTCCCCGGAATGTGCGCGCTATCGGTTCTCGCGACGCTCTGACGCTCGTGACTGCGCAGTTCCTCGAGCGTCGCAATGAAAGGGCTATCTGCAAAGCGGTCGCACAAGCCGGCGACGACGTCGCGCTTCGTGCAAAGCCGATTCAAGCCCCTGGAGCGTTCGGTCTACATCGGACGCGGGAGCCTCCGACTATACGTGCGCATCGCCGGGGAGCAACGTAAGGCCCACGAGGTGGGTCAGCGGCGCATCGGCAGGTTCAGTAAACGCACTGCCGCGCTGGCCACGATGGCCGACAGCGCGCAATGACCTCCTATATCCCACGCGCGCCTGATTTCGCCGCGAGCATTGAGCGGCTGAAAGCTCGTCCATGGAATGAGTCCATCGTCCAGGCGTATGAACAGGGCTCGATAGCCACGAAACCGGCGGCGCCCCCTGCAGCTTCCCCGAAGCCACTAAAAGCCTCTCGTTTAGTTCCGCGGCAACGGCCGCGGTCACCCAATCGCCAAGCTTCGCGAGATCGACGGCGGCGGCTCGGTGGGTCCAGCGCTCTGCCCGATACGCTTCGGCATTGTTATACCGAAGGACAGCGGGCTGTTCTTTGCATCATCGCAGGCGAGATCAAGCACCACGGCGTATGCGATTTGCCGATCGACAAAATAGCCGCGCTTGCCGGCGTCTGCCGGACCACCGTCCAAACCACTTTGCATGAAGGCCGCCGGCTGTTCCATCTCAAGGTCACCGAGCGTCCGATGCGAGGCCGCAAGAGCCTCACCAATCTGGTGGAAATTATCTCGACGGAATGGCGAGCCTGGATTTCACGCGCACCGTCAGACCATCGCCCGAGAGGGTCCAATTCTGTGAAAATGGCGAGCACCACGAAGAACACAGAAAGAAGAAAGGAAGAGGCTTTCCGAGTAACTCGTGGCGATTGCTATCAAGAAAACGAGCCCCAAACTCGGGGGCTTGCACAGAGAAGGATTGGAAATGCCAACGCGTGCACCGCGTTCAGGGTCGACCAGCGTCCCAAGCGCGAATAGACCAACGCGAGAGACGCGTCTCCGGGGCGAAGCGCCCAGAATGTACGTCTCTGGGATGTGTTGTTGATCCGGCCCTCGGTTGACGGACATCGGCCTCCTCTATGGCGGATTGCTTGTGGGTCCTTCCAGCAGCTTAGCGTATCGCGAGTAGTTCGCATCCCGGCATCTCGGTAGCTGGAGGTTCGAAAAGTTAGGTTGACAGAGTTGACATGGTTGACAGTGATGGTTGACAAGCCGAAGCAGAGTCCACGCAAGTGCGTGGGAGCTTGCGTTTGGCCTAAGCTAAACTTCGCAAATTGCGAATATTGCTGCCCAAAGCAGTTGGAGGCGTGCAGGGGGCTGGTCGTCCAGCCTGCTGATCATCATTTCTCTGGCATTTGCAAACCACGGGCTCGCATTGCGATAAACGCGTGAGAGCTGTCGCACGTTGCCGCTCAGCGATAAGGCGGCAGCTTACGCCTTCGCCCGCGTTGACGAGTATTGTTCCCATGCGCCGCTTAGAGCTTGCTTTTCACCCGACTCTTCAACCCCATTGAGGCAGGATGGTTTTGTTGATGCGGCGGGAAAGGCGCAAATGAGCACCAAGGTGCGCGAATTTATCGATTTTTGGATCGAGAATAGCATCCACGCTTTCGATCGAATTGGTGCGGGCGGTGCCTCTCAAGACGTAGCGGAACTGGCGCGGCGCTGCATCCAAATGGCAAGGGACCAGGGCATCTCGGAACGGGCCATCAACGCCGAAATCGGCAACCTTGCGGAATACATCGCTCGGGAACTTGCGGCCGCAAACAAAGCCGAAACCACGCGGCGGCAGCACGAGAAGGGCGGCAGATCAGAGGGATAAGCACGCTTCGGCGATCCGATGGCTTGCCGCTATGCCAATCTGACCCTTGCCCCCTTGGAACGAAGCCATTCGGCTGGCGTCGCTTGTTTAGCTGCTCCTGCGTTCGCTGAAACCTGTACCGATTCCCGTTATGGATACGGCGGAAGCCCGAACCGCATCTGGCGAACGGATGAATCCAAGCGACATGACCGCAGCGCACCGTTCCAGACTGTTCGGCTCTCAAGTGACGGTCACCTCACGTTCGACCCGCCGAAGCGTTACAGTTCGAATAAATGGATGGGACTGCAGTAGTTTCTCTCCACTGAAGCAGAAATGAGCACGAGTGGCTTCGGGTTGGTGCTCGCTCAACAGCTGATCACTTTGACCGGTGTCCGACCGACACTGGAAGTACCAAGGTCCGCGGTCAGATGCAAAGCGATCGAGCTCTGGATAGACCTAGTGTTGGCTTCTTACCCGATGCCGACCTTAGCTCTCCCGTCCGAGGCTAAGTGTTGCGTAACTGATCGATCAGTGCGCGTGCTCTCTTTAGATCATTGGTCGCGAAACCTTCACTGAATTTGTTGTAGACCGATGATAGAAGCTGTTCCGCCGCGGCAGGCTTGTCCCGACCACGCCACAACTCAGCTAAACTCATCGCCGTGCGCAATTGCCAAGACGGCGTTTGCTGCCGGCGCGCTGAATCGATTGACTGCAAGAAGTGCCCCTCAGCCTCTGTGGCAGCCGCAGGGTGGCGGGTCCGAAGAATGAGCTCGCCCTTGACGCGCAGAATTTCGGCAAAACACCATCGCTCCTGATTCCGCTGGGATCGCGTGAGAGCCTCTTCGATTGCAGCAAGTCCTTGTGCGACTTGCCCGCTACGAGCTAAGCCTTCCGCGAAGGCCACGAGAAATGCAGTGAGGTACTGGGCAAAGCCCGCCTTGCGAAGGTCATCAACAGCGGCGCCGAGAAGCCGCAATCCAGCGTCTACATCGGCGCGCTGGATGAGCAGCTGGCCTCTAAAACACTTGCCGTAGATAAGCCAAACCTCCACTGCGTGCCGATCGGCGCGGTCGATGAGCATTGTCGTGTACCTTTCCGCAGCCGGCAAATCGCCGGCCAAAAAGGCGACCGGGCACGCGGATTGGGCGAGAGCGTTGCATAGGGAAAGCGTGTGATCGATGGACAATGCGTGTTCGATGCTATCCTTGACCGTACGCATCGCTTGATCGGCGAATCCCTGCAGCCAGAGAACTCGGGCCATCGTGATATTTGCCGTTGTGCTTTGCTCGAACTGAAAGCGGACCATATCTGAGTGGTGATCACGGGTGATGTAGTGAGAGAGCATGGGCTCGATGTGCTGCCGCGCACCTATCTGGTCCCCCAGGAAATGTAACGATGCGCCTACCATTCGATCGCCGACAGGCAGGTCAGCGCGATCGGCCTCCGTCGCGGCATGGTTACGAAACTTGCTTGCAAGCTCGAGCGCCGCGGGGAAATCGCCGCTGTTTAAGCGTCCGGCCCACAGACCCCAGAGCGAACGCAGTGAATAGTCGGTATCACCGAACCTTTCGGCGAGTTCGAGCGCAATGGTCCACGCGAAGCCAGTATCCTGCACAGATGCTGTTAAAAAAAATCTCGACCAATCCAGCGCGGCGTATAGCTGCATCTTGCGGCGTTCGTCTTCGGTCGATCTAGGCTGGAAAGCGGCGAGTGCCTGTTCGACGCGTCCGCGACACTCGCTTATCAGCGACAATCGAAACCACATAGGCACTGCGGAGACGGTAAGAGCCACGCCGACCGCCGCGTCGCCTTTCGGCGAAAAAGCCCAGTCCAGGGCCGCACGTAGATCGTCGATGTGACGAGCATGCGTGGCCAGCCACTCGTCAGTCCGCTGCGATGTCCATTCTGCCCCCGCTTGCTCGAATAAATCCCTCTGATGCTCGGCATGACGGCGTACATATTGCTCGAGCTCGTCACTTTCGGCGAGCTTCTGCGCCGCGTATACGCGCAGCGTGTCCGACAATCGATATTGCACAACAGCGCCACCAACGTCTGCCGCCACGAGCGACTTCGCGACCAAATTGGCCAGATCATTCGGCACGTCGGAATTTGCAACCGAAGCCACTGCGCTTGCAGACTCCAACGTGAAGGCGCCGCGAAAGACCGACAGGCGGCGCAACAGTGCACGTTCGACTTCGGGCAGAAACTCGTAACTCCAGTCAAGCGCAGAAGTTAGCGTTCGATGTCGTGGCCGCACGGAACGCTTACCGTAGTTCAGGAGGTTAAGTTGACTGCTTAGCAGCGACGACAGTTGTCGAACACCAAAGGCCTCAACACGACTCGCAGCCAGCTCGATAGCAAGCGGCAGCCCTCCGAGCTTTCGACAGATTTCGGCAACGGCAGGCGCCTCAGCCTCTTCCAGCTCGAAACCTTCAAGCATCGCTGCCGCTCGCTCGACGAACAATTGGATCGACGGAAATGAAAGAGCGTCCGAAGCTGTTATCCTCGATGGATTGGGCGGAACCCCGAGAGGCGGTAAGCGGTGCAATTGCTCGCCTTGCGCACGCAGCGGTTCCCGGCTGGTCGCCAAGATATGCACCTGCGGCGCGGCAGCCAAGATCTGCTCCGCCAATGCAGCTACTGCTCCGACCACGTGATCACATGTATCGAGCACGATCAGCATCCGTCTAATCCGCAGGTGCGCGACAAGCTCTGGGATCGGGTTCTCTGAATGCGTCTCAAGCCCCAGTGCGGAAGCGAGTGCACCTGCAACAAAATGCTCATCGTTAAGCGGTGCGAGATCAACAAACCAAATTCCGTGTTCATACGTCCCGATGACTGCCTCTGCGACGGTGAGGGCAACCGTTGTTTTGCCAACGCCGCCTTCCCCTACAATGGTGATTAACCGTTGTCGCGGAAACCGATCCAGCAGCGCACTGATGGTATCGCCTCGGCCCAGCGCTCGCGTATGTAGACTTGGCAGATTGTGCTTGCGATCAACCGCGGCGCTCGGTGGTGTTATCGGCTTTACTGCAGAGGAAAATTCGACTGGTGCTACGAAGGTATAGCCGCGTCCCTGAACAGTGGCCAAATAGCGCCGTCCTGGCTGTCCGTCACCAAGCGCTCTTCTGAGGGAGCAGATATGAAACTTAAGGCTATTTTCGTCGACCGTCGTGTCAGGCCAGACCCGGTCCATCAATTCATTCTTGCTAACCAGTTCACCGGAGCGCTCGGTAAGCGCGATCAATATTTCCAAGGCCCGGCCGCCGAGACGAACCGGGTTTTCATCCTCCATCAACAGCATCTGCCCCGGAAAGAGGCGAAATGGACCAAATGATGCTATGCGATCAGCGGAGGTCACGAGCTCCCTTCCATTTTCCTAGTCGCGCCTGACCCGCGTTTAGCTGCGATTATTTCTCCTTCGCCTACAGAATCTGCAACTCGATCTCCGTTCCGCACGATCCCAGATTCGAGCTAGTTACGCCGGACCGCGCAGCGAAACAAACGTTGGCGCTCTGCGGGCGGTGAGCGCCCCGATTCAATCAAATTTTCCGGTGCGTGTCAGCGGGCTAGGTATTCGGAAGTCCCCAATTGTCAGTGGGGGGAACTCGCGCATCCCACCCTACTTCGCACGCAAGGAATCGGAATTAAATACAAAAAAAGCCACTGGCGGTCAGCGCCTAGCCGAGTTTCCACGACAGCACAGCGAGATCAAACCCTGTTCGAAAACCTATTCATCGCGCTCATCATCTGGATTCGCGGATCCACATCTCGCAGATAAATTGTCTTCCGTAAGAACTCGATCTCAGCTGTTTGACTGGCCTCGTCCACGTCAATATGCCAAGACCGCGGCCTTCCATCGCAGCCGTCGCTCCAGCGATAGCCCCGCTTCTTGAGCGTGTCCTTCAGCTCAAACGGAGATTGTTCTGCCCAAATACGAATAGTCTTGCGGCGAGCTCGCTCAAGCAGGAGTGCGAAGGCGGATCGATTCAGTTTCGGGACGTCCGACGATAGGATCTCTATCAATGCTCTACAGTCGTCGATGGCTCGATGCGCCTGATGGAAGAGACCAACGCCGGCCAATAGATAACCTAGGCGAGACCCGTGGAATCCGTGCTTTCGCCACTCGACCTCCGTCGCTGAACAAGCCCAGGGCTTCCTCTCGAACTGGGGCCAATATCGCTCCGCAAACTTTCGGTCGAGGTTCGCATTGTGGGCTATGACCAGAACTGCGTCCGAGACGAAGGACGCAACGACATCGGGATCGATACGATGGCCCGATACCATCTCATCGGTAATGCCCGTGAGCTCGGTAATCTCTTCCGGTATCGGAATTGACGGCTCGTTGAAGGCAGAAAAGACCTCCGTAATGGCCGCTATTCTATCGTCCGGCAGATAGGTGAACTTGACCATGGCAAGTTCGATGATTTCGTCCCGCGCCGTGTTCAGTCCAGTAGTCTCGACGTCGAGCAGAATGCCAGTTCTCGTAGCTTGCCCATTGCATATTGCAAACTCATCTCTTGGGATAAGCTTGCGAAGAACGCGATAATCGGAAGATTGGGCTAGTATCTCGGCCATTTTTGCGAGATTGATATTCTCTAAGGACATAGGATCAACCGTTGAATTACGCAGAAGCACGGGCTCAGACCGCTCTAGTTACCGCGTATTATTCTAGCCCGATCGCGGACGTTGTCGATCAGGCCTCCGAAGCGATCCTGGGACATCTCGCCAAGCGAAACCCGTTCGCATTGGATGCGCTGCAGCGTAACGCGTGGCTAGGCCAGATCGATATCGTTCGACGCCAACTCCGGGGCCTCAACGGTTGGATCGCCTTTGAATTTGCTATCCCTCGTATGGGCAAGCGGGCTGACGTGGTGCTGGTTACTGCGGGGGTCGTCTTCGTCATCGAGTTCAAGGTGGGGTCGCGTCAATTCGATGCAGCGGCCTTCGATCAGGTGATGGATTACGCCCTCGACCTCAAGAACTTTCATGCCGGCAGCCACGATCGCCGAATAGTTCCGATCGTTGTTGCGACGATGGCCGATGAGTCTCCGTTCAAGTTGACGTGGGGATTAGACGGGGTGGCCGGCCCAATCGGCTCAAATGGTAACAACCTCGGAAAATTCGTCGCGGAGGTTGTCAGGCAAACACCGGGGCAGGGTGGCCTTGATGGCGAACAATGGTCCCGAACCGGATACAGGCCGACACCTACGATCATTGAAGCGGCGCAGGCGCTCTATCAAGGACACCGCGTGGAAAACATCACTCGGTCCGACGCCGGGGCAAAGAATCTGAGCGAGACAGCGGCCTGCCTCGCTGGGATTATTGAAGACGCCAAGGCGCACCAGTACAAGTCAATTTGCTTCGTGACTGGTGTGCCTGGTGCCGGAAAAACGTTGGCTGGTCTCAATTTGGTGACCCTTCGAACTAAGGCTCACGAAGAAGAGCACGCAGTGTTTCTTTCCGGCAATGGACCGCTTGTCGAGGTGCTGCGCGAAGCGCTCGCCCGCGACGAGTATGGAAGGCTAAAAGAGCGGGGTCAAAAGACCAAGAAAGCCGACGCCGCCCGGAAAGTGAACAGCTTTGTTCAGAACATCATGCACTTTCGGGACGGCAATCTGACGACCACAGAGCCTCCCATTGAGCGGGTAGCAGTATTTGACGAGGCACAGCGCGCTTGGGATAAGAATCACTTAGCGAAGTTCATGGGCCAGAAACGAGGCCAGTCTGATTTTCAGATGTCGGAGCCCGAATTCCTTGTTAGCGTGATGGATCGGCATGACGGCTGGTGCGTCATCATTTGCCTGGTTGGGGGAGGGCAGGAAATCAACGCCGGTGAGGCTGGCTTGACCGAGTGGTTTTCGGCGCTCAAGCGCAGTTTCCGTGGCTGGAAAGTCTACACTTCTACGAAGCTGGCGCACCGGGACTATCACTGGGGGCAGGATCTTGCGGCCGAGCTCGAGGGGCTCGACAGGCAATCCTTGTCGGCGCTCCACCTTGCTGTCTCGGTTCGATCGTTTCGTGCCGAAAAGTTGTCGGAGTTTGTTGGTGCATTGGTCGCAGGTGAGGCTGATGAGGCCGAGCAAATCTATCAGGCGATTAAGGCGTCATTTCCGATCGCGGTAACGCGAAGTCTAGTTCAGGCAAAGCAGTGGCTTCGCAATCGCGCGCGAGGCTCTGAACGGATTGGTCTGGTGGCGTCATCAGGTGCATCGCGCCTTAAGCCAGAGGGGATCAACGTCCACGAAAAGATTGATGCACCAACCTGGTTCCTGAACGGAAAAGACGACGTTCGCTCGTCCCATTATATGGAAGACCCTGCGACCGAGTTCGACATACAGGGCCTTGAGCTCGACTGGGTGGGAGTCTGCTGGGACGCCGATTTTCGCTCAGTCAATGGCAAATGGCAGTGCTATCGGTTTTCGGGGACGCGCTGGCAGAACGTCAATGATGACAACCGCAAGATCTACCTGGCCAACGCCTACCGTGTGCTGCTAACGCGCGCCCGCCAGGGCATGGTCATCTACGTCCTGGCGGGCGATGTCATCGACGCCACTCGTCCGCCTTCGTACTACGACGGAACAGCAGCTTTCCTCTCAAAATGCGGTCTGCCACTTATTTAATAGGCGCGCGATTGAGGCTAGCAAATGGGCCATTGACCGACTTCTTCCATAAAATCTCATATCCGCATGACGTCAGATGTTCGCAAGAAAGCGGACGTGTCGTCGATCGGTTTCGCGGTCCGTTAGTGACTCTGGTGGCGCCGTGACGTTCAGCGTGATGGCGTAGGCGATCTGCGCCTCGTCATCATTGGGATAGCGCGTGGCGACGGCTTCGGTTGCCTTGAGATAGGCCTGCGCACGCTGGCCAAACGTCGTCTTTTCGTCGCCCGAATAGAATGCCAGCATCGCGTCGATATAGTCGCGTTCGCGTTCGCTCTTGGCGCCGAGTGCCCTGGCCTTTTGCAGCGCGGCGAGGCCTTCGGTGAGGTTTTCCTTCGGCGCGGGAAAATGCGGATTGTACAGCAGGCTCAGGGCAATGCCCCAATAGGCGATTCGCTTCGAAGTTTCTTAAATTTTGCTGGGTACCTGTTCCGGGCATGGTGACCGGAGGAAAGATATGAGTAAGCGGGCCAAACGTGGAAAGGCAGAAACGCTCGCACTGCCAAGGGCCGCGAGAGTTGCAGTTGGCGCCGTGGCCGTCGCCGCATTGGGATACAGCTTGCTGTCTCGCCCGACGAGCGTGCAGCCGATACGCAAGCCGTCCGCACGCCAAGCCCTGGCATCGTCAACTCTGGTTTACATAGCAACTCCAAATTATGCCTCAGCGCCAGCTCCCGCTCCGATTTCGGCCCCGGCGCCTCTGGTCGAACCACCAAAAGCTGCTGACGGTCCCGGAGCATTTGTTCGGCAGGTGGTTGACTACGCCAGCCACCAGACGCCGGGCACCGTGATCATCGATACCAAAAACACATTCCTGTATTTCGTTCTGAGCGACACGCAAGCAATGCGCTACGGCATCGGTGTTGGCCGCGAAGGTTTCTCGTGGTCCGGCGAGCAGACTGTGGCCCGTAAAACAGAATGGCCGGATTGGCGTCCACCTGTAGAGATGATTTCGCGTCAGCCTTATCTGCCGCGGTTTATGGCAGGCGGTCCCGGCAACCCGCTCGGCGCTCGGGCGATGTATCTGGGCGAGACCGAATATAGAATTCACGGCACCAACAAGCCCGATACGATTGGGAAGCGGGTTTCGTCCGGCTGTATCCGGCTGACCAATGAGGACGTCGTGGACCTTTATGAGCGGGTGAAAGTCGGAGCGAAAGTGATCGTGCTTCCGGCAACCGCTGCCCATCGACCATCCCAGGGAGCGCCGCTCGACACCGCGTTCCGATCGCCGGACCCGGCATCGCCGTCGAACCGGCCCTCGGCAGCCAACGCGCAGATGCTGTCATCTGGACCGAAGATCGCTGAGGCCCAATAACTCAGTCCTCCGCCCTCGGTCTGCAACTGATGACAAGGAGGTAATTCAAGTCCTCGCGTCGAGGTCGGCTTCAAGCCCATCGCTGCCGTTGACGCGGTATAGCTAGAAGTCCGTTCACAGGAACAGACCGGAAAGTCCGCGACCGAGAGGCAACAGAGGTTATTGACCCTTCGCGACATATTCCACCGCGACGCATCTTCGGTTGCTGACGGGGCACGGCGGAAATCGACAAGCTGACGTCTATTGCAGAGGGCGACGCTCGTGACCCAAAGGGGACGTGACAAGGCTGCCGTAACTTACGTAATATGACCGCCCAGAGGGTGACATGGGACGGCGGGGCACGAGACGGGTTTTCTATTCGAGAACATTTCAGCGATGACCATCGAAACACTCTCCGCCGAATATGGCTCTTGGCATCCAGGGTTAGTATCGGAAATACCGCGAGAGTACCTTCCTCTGTCGACAATGTTCAGAATCGAAAATGTTTCGACGAGCATTTCAAAAGCGTACGAATTAAGCGACTACTGTAGCCTGCCGCCTACTGAATTAGTCGCATTTCGGGCCGAGCGATTGATTATACATGAACTGCTGATACACGTGACTACCACCATTTCTGTCCCCGATGGCGGGGATTACGAGGATTTGGGTCGAAACTTTCGTGAGATAACCTCAACTATTCTCAAACGGTATATTGCCCCTCATAGAGCGGAATTGGCGGAACGTTTCGATCGCTTTAGACACGCGGCGTCTGTCAGCATCGAGCGCGAGATTGCAAAGAGCTTCGCAGAGTCGAGATCGTCGGGTGAACGGCGATCAAGCCATTGGCGCCGCCGCCTATTCGGCACTGACAAACAACAACACCGGACCCGCTTTCCGGAGAATGATCCCGTGGAGCGCGACCGTTCGATAGCTTTTGGATGGCGGAAACAAGCAGAAGCGGCAACCGACCCGTTGGTTGCTGTCTGTTTCGATGCATTACACAGAATTGCAACGGGAATCATGGACCGACATGATCGGCTCGTAGGCGATAGGGCGCTGCTCGCCGAACTTGCTCTCACGTTAGTCTGTAATGGATATGGCAGCGAAGTTATTGGCGATGCAATCACCCCATTCATTGAAGAAGCGATTTCACGGGAGGGCTACAGGCAACTGCCATGGCAACCACAACCGGTCGTCATGAACGTGAAGGGTGCATCTGCGTCAGGCAAAAGCACGATGCGTCCTTTACAGCGAACGCTTGCACGCAAGTTAAATTTTCGTTGGGAAGAGTTCGCCTTAATCAGTCCGGACATTTGGCGGAAATTTCTTCTGGACTACACGTCGCTCGGTGGCGCTTACAAATACGCGGCAATGCTAACAGGTCACGAGCTTGAGGTCATCGATCAGAAGCTTGACCGTCGAATGAAGGCCAAGGCTGCCAGCGGGGAGATTTCGCACTCACTGATCGACCGGTTTCGCTTTGACAGTTTTGTACCTGAGTACGGGGGAAAAGGGTCCAATAGGCTGCTGACGCGCTTCGGTAATTTAGTTTACATGTTTTTCTTGATTACACCGCCAGAAATGACCGTCGAGCGAGCTTGGAAACGAGGATTGAAGGTCGGTAGATATAAAGCCGTTGAGGACCTCCTAGCGCACAATGTCGAAGCGTTTACTGGTATGCCTGAATTGTTCTTTACTTGGGCGCTGGCTGTCGGAAAGCGCGTTCACTACGAGTTTCTCGATAACAGTGTACCCGAGGGCCAGCCTCCGCGAACCGTGGCATTTGGCTGGAATGGCGAAATGACCATCCTCGATGTTAAGAGCATGTTGGATATTGAAAGGTTCAGAAAGATAAACATCCGCGCTAAGGGACCAGAAGAAGTGTACCGCGGAAAGAGTTTTGCACCTGAATGTAACACCGATTTTTTGAGGCGGTGTGTTCGCTGGATTCCAGTTATCAATTTCGCCAGTTACAAGACGGGTGCAGTCTACGCGCGAGTAGAACATGGGAGGTGGGTATGGCGCGACGATCAAGCTCTTGCCTGCGCGCTGAATGATCCTGATACGCGAGTCGGACTTGACGTAATCGCTCCAAAGATCAACGACTTGGAGTCTGACGTGAAAGGGTATCCGACAAATCTGGAGCTTGAGAAAGTGCACACCATTGGCTCTTGGGCCGAGGCTATTTACGGCTCAACCGCAGGTGCGGGATAGGTGGCACCCTTGTGGATGCGCGGCGCACCATGGCCCGCGGACCCGGGCGGCAAAGCCCATCGCCGCGCAAAGCGCCAACACTTAAAGTCAGCTTTTGGCCCTTCGCGACAGTTTGCGCAGCGCGGAGACATGTCCGCAGTTGCGGGTAGACCGGAAGTCTCGGGCTGCGAGGCAAACCGGCGCGATTGACCCACAGCAGACGCTTTTGTGTGCTTCCTGGCCCAAAATTCGAGAAACGTTCTGCGTTGCCGATCTCACTCATACTCTTATGGGTACTGGCCTGAGGGCTCATTCATCGGCGATGCAGCGACAGACGGGTAGCGACCGGACGGATCGCCCCCCTCTTACCGTGTTGTTCCGTAGTGGCATAGTTTGGAATTGGGCAATGGCCTAATATGACGTGTGTGCAGTTGTGGACGTACGCGAGGCTTAAGCAGGAGTACACTCTCAGCCATCACCGCACGGTCTTGTGGCATTTATCGGTGATGAGAACGCCGGTTGCGCTCCCGCCCTCCCCGAACCGAGGAGCCGCCATGCAGCAGCGCCGCCGTTTCAAACAAACCACATCCCTAGATCAGCGCTTGATCGACGAAGCTCAGCGCTTGCGAAAAGAGGCGCGAGGCACTCCGCACGGCGTCCAGCGCGAACGGCTTATCCGAAGAGCTCGTCAGGCCGAAACCGCCGCGCACATAAACGAGTGGCTCCGGTCGCCCGGACTGAGGGCACCCACATAACCCATACAGCCAGCTGTTACGCCTACGCGATCCGCGGACGACAACCACATCCGGATCACGTTGAGATCATCCGCGATGACGACGAGGCAGCCAAACGTCATGCGAAGCAGTTAGTGGGTGGACGCATAGAGCTATGGCAGGAGGCGCGCATGATTACAGCCATCCAGCCGGAGGAATGAGGCCGCCTCGTTGGCGGCCTCTTAGGCGTTGATCTAAGTTCATGCGGGAAAGTCCCATAATCCCGCGTTAGGAACGCTACACCGCAGGGCCTGTTGTCCTTCAGAAATGACCGTTGTGGTCGACCTACCCAGTCTCTTGGAGCGTTAGATGAGTAACCGTAAACGAGCCATAGCGTCAAAGCGTGCCCGCGGCCCTAGAAAAGCCGCACGGGCCCAACGGAACAAGCAGGCTATTGTTAGAAGCCCGAAAGACAACCCTCTGCGCTCTGTTGCCGCAGGCTCCACCGAATCGCCCAAGCTTCATGACGATTCAAAACAAAAGGCTCCCATCGTTGAGAATCGGGTGGCTGCCTTACAAGATGGCTTACGTCAGATGATGAGGGACAACAATCCAAGGGAAGGGTTTGATCTTTCTTTAGTGACGGCAAACCTGCAGGCTTATCAAGCGAAGCTTCTGGAAATGGCAGAAGCCAACATGCAATTTGCTTTTGAATTCGGCCAGAGGCTTGTAGCGATCAGGTCACCATTCGAATTTTTCGCCGTCATTGCAGAATTTACAAGCAGGCGGATCGACATGTTCCGGAAGTATTCGAAGGAGATGGCTGCGTATCCGTTCTTGGGGCACGGAACCCCTTAGTGGTCGCGCGCATGGGCCGTGAGTCGTCGGGCGGGAGCGAAGCCGTCAGGTCGCGGCTGTTCCGCCGATTCGAAGTGCCCCGCCAGCGCGGACCATCTAAGGATTGACCCGATGTCCACAACTGAAACCGTCCTGCTGATAGTCTTGGCCGGACTTGTCGTTCTGATCCTCGGCAATATCGCGTTTCAGGTGGCAGCGGAGCGAAAGAACCCGCCGATCGGCGCCTTCATCGAGTGCGACGGAGTACGCCTTCATTATATCGAACGCGGCGATGTCGCCGCGCCTTGTGTGGTCCTGTTCCACGGGAATGGCACCATGATTCAGGATCTCGTCCTAAGCGGTCTGGTCGACCGCCTGGCCCACTACTACCGCGTCGTTTGCTTCGACCGGCCAGGATTTGGCTACAGCCACCGTCCCCGCACGCGCATCTGGACCGCTACAACGCAAGCTTTCTTGTTCGCGAAGGCTCTTGACCAGCTTGAGGTGCGCAATCCCGTGGTGCTCGGCCATTCCTGGGGTACGCTGGTGGCGATCGCGCTGGCGCTGCGAAGCGACTATGCCGTGAGTGGGCTCGTGCTCGCGTCCGGCTACTACTTTCCGACCTTTCGGATGGACTTTTGGCTCATGTCGGGTCCGGCACTGCCACTGCTCGGCGATCTGATGCGCTACACCATCTCGCCGATCATATCGTGGGCCATTATGCCGAAGCTTATTCGCACGCTGTTCGCGCCGCGTGCCGTTCCGCCGGAATTCAAGAACGAATTTCCGATCTCGTTGTCCCTCCGGCCCAAACAATTGAGGGCGGCTGCCGAGGAGAGCGCGTTTCTTATTCCAGTTGCCGCGCAATTGCCGCTTCAATATCAGGGCATCCGGTGTCCCGTCAGGATCGTGCATGGAAAGGGTGACCGGCTCATCGAGCCCGACCAATCGCGCCGCCTACACGAGGCGTTGCCCCGTTCCGTGCTAGATCTGGTCGAGGATGCCGGTCACATGGTGACCTATGCATGTTTCGCGGGATCGTGAGCACGGATTTCAGGGGATCGTGAGCACGGATTTCGCGGGATCGTGAGCAGCTTTTCAGCAGCTCAGCCCGCTTCGGCCGACAACTCAACCGGCTTAGGAACTGCCTCGTCAGTGAACGAGGAAGGCCG
>NZ_JBEGDB010000118.1:0-23323 GCF_043638955.1 Bradyrhizobium sp. 31Argb
GCGCGAAACTACTTCGCCGTCGTCGCCATTGCCGCCACTCTGCTCTGGATAAGGTAACTGTCCACACGGCCTAGCCGCCGCCGCCAAAGCGGCGCGACCACCAGCCGGCCTTGCGCGGCGAGGCTTCGGTCGTTGCTGCAGGGGCGGGCTCTGCGACCGCCGCGGGAGCGGGCTCTGCCGGCGGAATCGGCTCGGATTCGCTTTGCACCACGACGGGCGCGGGCTCGGGCTGCGAGGCGAAGCTCACTTTCTCGCGCACGGTTGAGCGGCGACGCATCGCGCGATCGTTCTCCTGCGCAGGCTCCTCGGCCTCGGGCGCGGGCGCAGCGACGCTCACCGGCTCCGGCTGAGGGGGCGGGCTCTCGGCCGGCTGCAGCTCGAGTTCGAACTCGGGCTCGGCGACCGGTTCGGGCTGAACCAATGTCTGTGCAGGCTCCGGCGAACCGCCGTCGAAATCGGCGACAGCGTCCGCTGCTTCCGGCTCCGCGCGCGGGCCGAGCTCGTCGGCAATCGAGGCGGCAAGACCCTCATCCGCACCATGGCCGCTACGGCGGCGGCGTCCGCCGCGACGTCCACGCCGGCGCGGACGGCGTTCGCCGTTCTGGCCTTCACCACGAGCGAAAGCCGACTGATCTTCGCTCTCGTCCTCGTCGGTCTCGACTTCCTCGGCGGCAATGCCGTCGTCGGTCTCGGGCGCAAGCGGCAACGCCTCGCCATCCTCGCGCGGCACACCGCCCTCGCGGTCGCGGGCTTCGCCACCGCGGCCGCGACGCCGCCGGCGCCGCTTTCGGCGCGGACCGTCGGCCTCTTCGCCGGCGCCCGTTTCGCCGCTCAGTCCTTCCGTCTCCTCGGTCTCGATCTCCGCCTCGATGTCGAAGGGTTCCTCGTCGTCATAGGCCTCTTCGAGCTGAGGCGGCGCGGACGCGGCCTGCGCCGCGAGCAGCGCCTTGGCGGCTTCCAGCGTGTGCACCTGCTCGCCGCGGTCGATGACGTAGGACTGCTGGCCGCTCACGGTCGCATCCGCCGCCACCGAGATCTGGACCTTGAAGGCGGTCTCGAGGTCGCGCAGATGGCCGCGCTTGTGGTTGAGGACGTAGAGCGCGACGTCGGTGCGGGTGCGCACCACGAGATTGTGGGTCGCGCCCTTCATCAGGATCTCCTCGATGCCGCGCAGGAGCTGCAGCGCCACCGACGAGACCGAGCGGACATGACCAGAGCCGCCGCAATGCGGGCAGGGCTCGGTCGAGCTCTCAAGCACGCTGGCGCGGATGCGCTGGCGCGACATCTCGAGCAGACCGAAATGCGAGATGCGTCCGACCTGGATACGCGCGCGGTCCTGCCGCAAACAGTCGGAGAGCTTGCGCTCGACCGCGCGGTTGTTGCGCTTCTCGTCCATGTCGATGAAGTCGATGACGATCAGGCCCGCGAGGTCACGCAGGCGGAGCTGTCGCGCGACTTCCTCCGCCGCCTCGAGATTGGTCTTGAGCGCGGTATCCTCGATGTGATGCTCACGTGTGGCGCGGCCGGAGTTGACGTCGATCGAGACCAGCGCCTCGGTCTGGTTGATGACGATGTAGCCGCCGGAGCGTAGCTGCACGGTCGGGGAGAACATCGCGTCGAGCTGGCTCTCGACGCCCATCCGAGAGAACAGAGGCTGGCCGTCGCGGTACTGCTTCACCACGCGGACGTTCTCCGGCATCAGCATCTTCATGAAGTCGCGCGCTTCGCGGTAGCCGGGTTCGCCGGCCACCATGATCTCGTCGATCTCCTTGTTGTAGAGGTCGCGCAGCGAGCGCTTGATCAGCGAGCCTTCCTCGTAGACGAGGGTAGGGGCCTGCGACTTCAGCGTCAGGTCGCGCACGGTTTCCCACATGCGGATCAGATATTCGAAGTCGCGCTTGATCTCCTGCTTCGAACGCGAGGCTCCGGCGGTCCGCAGGATGATGCCCATACCCTCGGGCACGTCGAGATCCTGCACCACTTCCTTGAGCCGCGAGCGGTCCTGGGCCGAGGTGATCTTACGGCTGATGCCGCCGCCGCGCGCGGTGTTGGGCATCAGCACCGCGTAGCGGCCGGCGAGCGAGAGATACGTCGTCAGCGCCGCGCCCTTGTTGCCGCGCTCTTCCTTGACGACCTGCACCAGCATCACCTGCCGGCGCTTGATGACTTCCTGGATCTTGTACTGGCGTCGCGGACGGAAGGTGCGCTCCGGCACCTCCTCGAGCACGTCGTCGCCGCCAACGGATTCGACGACTTCCTCTTCTTCTTCGCCGTCCTCGTCATCCTCATCGTCATGCGCCTCGTCGCCGAGCGGCTCGGCGCCATGCTCGTCGTGCGGCGCAGCCTCCGCGACGAGTTCCGCGGGGGCATGCTCATCGGACGCCGGATGCTCCTCGCTGGGCTGCGCGGTCTGTTGCGCATCCTCGGCGTGGGCGGCGTTTTCCTCGACCTGCTCCTCTCGGGCGCGCTCGGGCTCGTGGTTAACCTCGATCTCGGCCCCGACATCCGGAGTGGCCGCGGCGGCCGATGCCTCGATCGCGGCGACGACCGGGTCGGGTTGCGCTTCCGTTGCAGCGGCCTCGCTCAGAGCCGGCGCATGATCATGGTCGTCATGAGCATGACGGTCGTCGTGAGCACGCTCGTGTTCGTGTTCGCCGTGCTCGTGCCCATCACGATCGTGCTCGTCATGACGGTCGTGCTCGTCGGCATGCTCGCGATGGTCAGGATAATCGTAGGCTTCGTGCTCATGGTGTTCATGCGCATCGGCGCCGAGGTCGTGCTGCTCGGCCTCCGCATGAAGCGCGTGATCCTCATCGGCCTGCGGCTCGGCCCCCTCGACGACCTCGCTCTGCACGCGCTCGCCATGGCTGCGGCGGCGGGCATTGCGGTGCCGGGAGCGGCGGCGGTGAGGCCGGCTTTCGCTTTCCTCCTCGGCTTCGCGATGGGCGCGCTCTTCGGCCTCGATCAGCGCCTGACGGTCGGCGACCGGGATCTGGTAATAGTCTGGATGGATTTCGCTGAAGGCAAGGAAGCCATGGCGGTTGCCGCCATACTCGATGAACGCCGCCTGCAGCGACGGCTCTACGCGCGTCACTTTGGCGAGGTAAATATTGCCGCGCAGTTGCTTGCGTTGGGCAGTCTCGAAATCAAATTCTTCGACGCGATTGCCGCGGACCACGACGACCCGGGTCTCTTCCGGGTGGGTGGCATCGATCAACATCTTGTTGGGCATTCTGGAGCTCTTGAAGGCGGCGGGCGCGTAGCATGGCGCGCGCGAATTGCGCCGCCCGGTGACGCGACGGTCCACCTGATTCGGGGGTGAGGGGAAGGCCAAAACGCAAATCGCGGCGCCGTGCCGAACCCGCTCCCACCGGAACGACGCGGCGTGCGGAGTTTTCGCCTCGCGTGGTCGCGATCGTCTGGGGGGTGTTGGTCGGCAACACAGTCTGGCGCATTAAGCGGTTGGCCCGTCTGAACATATTTTGGCGGCAAACAATACCGCCGCATCCTTCGCTGAAGGCCCGGCGCGGCGCGAAAGCGCTCGCCGGCCAATCACATATCGGCCCCCTTTTTGACCATGATCGTTTCGAAAAACTGGTACCCAGTTCTCCGGATCATGCTTTGGGGCCGAACAATCAGTTCTGCCGTGTCTCGCCCCTTGCCACACAGAATGTGTCTGGGGCCGGACGCCGCTCGGGCTCAAACCGCCACTCCATGTCAGCCGCGCGCGGCGCTGGCTGGGGAGGGACCGGGAAAAACGCTGGTTCCTTCGGCTTGAAGGTTCCACCGCTGCACCGGGAGGCTGAACGCGACACAACCGGGAGTATTAGCCATCAGCACCACGTACATACGTGGATTGATCGTCACGCGCAAGGGAGCGTCGCGGCGGGGCAACAGTCGAACCATTTCGCCCGTGCGGTATTAGGGTCTCGTTAACCCTGTGGTTCTAATGCGGTATGACGACGGCTCGGAGGGCGCCGAATCGTGGCGGACCGCGTAAATCGATGGACTTCGCTGGGGTGCAGACTGTTGTGCGCCGCAGCATTGTCGTGCGGCCCGTTTGTTGTTCCCGGCGTAGCTGAAGGAACGCCGCCAAGCCCTTCTGCAAACACTGATTTTCCTATCGTTTCCGAAGCCCGGTTGGCCGGCGACGCCAAACAGACCCGGTTCATTGTCGATCTCGACAAGAAGATCCAGTTCCGCGCCTTCACGCTGGCCGACCCCTACCGGGTGGTGGTGGATGTTCCCCAGGTGACGTTCCAGCTTCCTTCCGGGACCGGCAATGCCGGGCGCGGGCTGGTGAAGGCCTTCCGCTACGGGCTGGTGATGCCCGGCGGTTCGCGAATCGTCTTTGACCTGACGGGGCCGGCGAAGATCGCCAATTCCTACGTGCTGGACGCGGCCAACGGCCAGCCGCCGCGCCTGGTCCTGGAACTGGAGCAGGTTGACCGCAACGCGTTCACCCAGCAGCTTGCGCTGGACGACCGGCCGGAGCTGAGGCCAACCATTGCGGACGCCAAGGCGGCGATGCCGGCCGAGGGAACACCCAACGCAAAACCGGGCGAGCCGGCGGATTCGCGGCCTTTGATCGTGATCGATCCCGGCCATGGCGGCATCGACAACGGTACCCAGTCGAACGGCGAGTTGGAAAAGAACCTCGTGCTCGGCTTCGGGCTCGCATTGCGCGACCGGATCGAGAAGTCGGGCAAGTACCGGGTCGTCATGACCCGCACCGATGACACGTTTATCCCGCTGAACGACCGGGTCAAAATCGCCCGCAGCCAGTCGGCGGCGCTGTTCGTCTCGATCCATGCCGACGCGCTGCCGCGCCGGGAAGGCGACGCCCAGGGCGCCACCATCTATACGCTGTCTGACAAGGCCTCCGACGTCGAAGCGGAGCGGCTGGCGGAAGCCGAGAACAAGGCGGACGCCATCGCCGGCGTGAACCTGTCCGATGAGCCGACCGAGGTCGCCGATATCCTGATCGATCTCGCCCGCCGCGAGACCAAGACATTCTCCAACCGTTTTGCGCGGTTGTTGGTGTCCGAGATGAAGACGACGGCGCGGATGCATAAGCACCCGCTGAAATCGGCGGGCTTTCGGGTCCTGAAGGCGCCCGACGTGCCCTCGGTCCTGGTCGAACTCGGCTATGTCTCCAACAAAGGCGACCTCGAACACCTGGTATCGGAGAACTGGCGCAACAAGGCGGTGGGATCGATGCTGCAGGCCATTGACGCCTTTTTTGCCAAGCGACTCGCGACGGCCACGCCGGATACGCCGGACAAGTGACAGTGCCGAGAAAAGGCGCCGCTCGGAACCAGGAAGCCCTAGTTTGGCCACAGCGGCAACGGTATACGACATCATCTGGGGGCCTCGCGGAATCGGCCGATTTTGTCCGCGGAGCGCTGTATTGTTCGCCTCAAGCACCCGCAGGCTGTTAGGGCCAGGGGCATTCGCAACGAGGAACTGTCGCCGGCTGGTCTGGCGCAACAGGGTTGAAACGGAACTTCGATAATGCGCTTGCTGGTGCGGTTCATGGGTTTCTTGTTCGCCGCGGGGACCGTCGTGTTCCTGGTCGGCGTGGCCGGCGTCGCGGGCGCGATCTGGCATTTCTCCAAGGACCTGCCGGACTATTCTCAGCTTCAGGACTATGAGCCGCCGGTGATGACGCGCGTGCACGCGTCCGACGGCTCGCTGCTCGGCGAATATTCGAAGGAGCGGCGGCTCTATCTGCCGATCCAGGCGGTGCCCAAGCTCGTCATCAACGCGTTCCTCGCAGCCGAAGACAAGAATTTCTACGAGCACGGCGGCATCGACTTCTCCGGCATGGCGCGCGCTGCGATCCTGTACGCGCAGAATTATGGCTCGGGCCGCCGGCCGCAGGGCGCGTCGACGATCACGCAACAGGTCGCCAAGAACTTCCTGCTCACCAACGAGGTCTCGTTCGCTCGCAAGATCAAGGAAGCGCTGCTCGCGATGCGCATCGAGCGCGCTTACTCCAAGGATCGCATCCTCGAGCTCTATCTGAACGAAATCTATCTCGGCCTTGGTGCCTATGGCGTCGCCGCCGCCTCGCTGGTCTATTTCGACAAGTCGGTGAATGAACTGACCGTCGCCGAAGCCGCCTATCTCGCCTCGCTGCCAAAGGCGCCGGCGGCGCTGCATCCGGTGCGCAACCGCGACCGCGCGATCGAGCGCCGCAACTACGTGATCGACCGCCTGCTCGAGAATGGCTGGATCAAGCAGGCCGACGCCGACAAGGCCCGCAAGGAGCAGCTGGTCGTCACCAATCGCAGCAACGGCTCACACACCTTTGCCGGCGAATATTTCGCCGAGGAGGTCCGCCGCGACATCTTCGAGCGATACGGCGAGAAGAAGCTTTACGAGGGCGGCTTGTCGGTGCGCACCACGCTCGATCCGAAGATCCAAGTGATGGCGCGCAAGACCATGGCCGCCGGCCTCGTCAACTACGACGAAGGGCAGGGCTGGCGCGGCCCGATCACCAAGCTCGATGTTTCCGGCGATTGGGGCGTGAAGCTCGCCGACGTCAAATCGCTCTCCGACATCTCGCCGTGGCGAATTGCGGTGGTGCTCGAAACCAGCGACCAGTCGGCGCGAATCGGATTCCAACCCGGCCGCGAGCTCGGCGGCGCCGTCAGCAAGCAGCGGCAGACCGGCATCATCACGCTCGATGGCGTGCGCTGGGCAAGGCCCACTTCCGGCGCGGCGCGCGGGCGGACGCCAACGGCGGTGTCGCAGGTGCTCGCGCCCGGTGACGTCATCTATGCCGACCCCCTGGTGACCAAGGAGGGCACGGCGGTCGAAGGCCAGTACCGGCTGCGGCAATTGCCGGAAATCTCCGGTGCCATGGTCGCGATGGATCCATGGACTGGCCGCGTGCTGGCCATGGTCGGCGGCTTCTCGTTCGACCAGAGCCAGTTCAACCGCGCCACCCAGGCCTATCGGCAGCCGGGCTCGTCGTTCAAGCCGATCGTGTATTCGACCGCGCTCGATAACGGCTACACGCCATCCACCGTGGTGGTCGATGCGCCCATCGAAATCGACCAGGGGCAGGGCGCCGGCGTCTGGCGCCCGGAGAACTATTCGACTGGCAAGTATTACGGTCCGACCACGCTGCGCAACGCGCTGGCGCGCTCGCTGAACACCGTCACGGTGCGGCTGGCGCAGGACATCGGCATGCCCCTGATCGGCGAATACGCCAAGCGCTTCGGCGTCTATGACGAACTGCCGAACTATCTCTCGTACGCGCTCGGCGCCGGCGAGACCACGGTGATGCGGATGGTCACGGCCTATTCGATGTTCGCCAATGGCGGCCGCCGCGTGAAGCCGACGCTGATCGACCGCATCCAGGACCGTTACGGTCACACCATCTACAGGCATGACCAGCGCGAATGCCGCGGCTGTGACGCGCCCGGCGGCTGGAAGAACCAGCCCGAGCCGCAGCTCGTCGATCGCCGCGAGCAGGTGCTCGATCCGATGACGGCCTACCAGATCACCTCGATGATGGAAGGCGTGGTCCAGTACGGAACCGCCACGGCGGTGAAGGAAGTCGGCAAGCCGATCGCCGGCAAGACCGGCACCACCAACGACGAGAAGGACGTCTGGTTCATCGGCTTCTCGCCGGATCTCGTAGTCGGTGTCTACCTGGGTTACGACAAGCCGCGCAATCTCGGTCGCAAGGCCACTGGCGGCGCATTGGCCGCGCCGGTCGCGCGCGATTTCCTCAAACTTGCACTGGCGGAAAAGCCCGCAACGCCGTTCAAGATTCCGGCCGGCATCAAGCTCGTCCGCGTCGATTCCAAGAGCGGCATGCGCGCTGGCCCGGGCGAGGGTGGACGCACCATCCTGGAGGCATTCAAGCCGGGCACGGCGCCGCCGGATAGCTACTCCGCTATCGGCGTGGCCGACGCCGAGGGCCGGTTGCCGCCGGCCGTCGCGCCCGACGCAGGTGCGATCATGCGTCCCGGCGGATTGTATTAGCGCCCTGAAGCTCCAAATCATCGGGAAATAGGCTCGCGGCCGATTGCGCTTCAGCGCTTCGGCCGCTACATCCCTCACAAGACATTCATAATTCAGACCAGAAAGACCATGCGCGCGGAAGTGGAACGCCTTGTTGAAGAGATCAAGCAGTCGGTCGGGCTGCTGAGGAGGCATCTTTGACGTCGAGAAATCGACGGCACGGCTGGCCGAGCTGAACAAGCTCGCCGAAGATCCCGATCTCTGGAACGATCCCCAGAAAGCCCAGAAACTGATGCAGGAGCGCACCTCGCTGGAGGATGCGCTGTCCGGCATCAGCAAGGTCGAGCGCGAGCTCGAGGACAATGTCGGCATGATCGAGCTCGGCGAGGCCGAGAACGATGAGGGCGTCGTCGCGGAAGCCGAGAAGGCGCTCAAGGACCTCAAAAAGGAAGTCGCCCGGCGCGAGCTGGAGGCGCTGTTGTCAGGCGAGGCCGACAAGTTCGACTCCTATCTGGAAGTCCATGCCGGCGCAGGCGGCACCGAGAGCCAGGATTGGGCGCAGATGCTGCTCCGCATGTACACGCGCTGGGCGGAGAATCATGGCTTCAAGGTCGAGTTTCTCGAGGAATCCCAGGGCGAAGAAGCGGGCATCAAGTCCGCCACCATCCAGATCAGCGGCCACAACGCCTATGGCTGGCTGAAGACGGAGGCCGGAGTGCATCGTCTGGTCCGGATTTCGCCGTTCGATTCCAATGCGCGCCGCCACACCTCGTTCTCGAGCGTGACGATCTTTCCGGTGGTCGACGACAGCATCAAGATCGACATCAAGGAGTCGGATGTGCGCACGGACACCATGCGCTCGGGCGGCGCCGGCGGCCAGCACGTCAACAAGACCGAGTCCGCGGTGCGCCTGACCCATATCCCGACCGGCATCGCCGTGGTCTGCCAGGCCGGCCGCTCCCAGCACAAGAACCGCGCGCAGGCGTGGGACATGCTGCGCGCCCGACTCTACGAGATCGAATTGAAGAAGCGCGAGGAACAGGCGGCCGCCGACCAGGCCGCCAAGACCGATATCGGTTGGGGCCACCAGATCCGCTCCTACGTGCTGCAGCCGTACCAGATGGTGAAGGACCTGCGCACGGGCGTGCAGACCTCCGATACCGCAGGCGTGCTCGACGGCGACCTTGATGAGTTCATGGCGGCCACGCTGGCGCAAAAGGCTTTCGGCACGACGGCTGGCGCGATTGAGGATGTCGATTAATAAAGGAAGCGCGCCGTTTCGGCTTGCTCATGCAACCGGCTGCACGCTTTTCCACTCCGACAGCCATTGCGTGAAGCGGCCGCTGTCACGCGCCCCGCCGTGCCATGCGGCGTACACGGTGCCATCGCTTGCAACCATGATCACGGCGTCGAGCCCCTTGGAGCGGCGCAGTGTGTCGATGGCCTGGCTTGGCGTCTGCGCGATCGGGCCTGCGACATTGAACGACATGTTAACCGACACTTCGACGCCGATGCGGCGGCCGAGCGCCTTGAGATAGGCGTAGGTGAGGGGATCGTCCTGCTCGCGCACGATCTGGATGCGGCCGGTGCCGTCGGCGTGGACGACGGCCGGGATCTTGTCGCGCGCGTGCGGTTTTGAGCGTGCGGTCAGCACCATGTAGTTATAGGCGTTGTAGTCGTCGTCGGAGGCGCCGGGCAGCAGTTCGAAATAATACTGCGCCGCCTCCAGCGTCGCCATCGGCGCCAGGGGCCGGATTGCCTCGCGATATTTCACGCGTTCGTTCAGCCGCTCGCGCGTGGCGGGATCGCAGGGGTTGGCGAGGATCGAACGATGGCCGAGCGCGCGTGGCCCGGTCTCGGCCGGGCCCTGATAGATCGCGATCACGCCGTTCTGTGCCACCATGAACGCCATCAGGTCGGCGATGGCGTCGCGTCCCTCAGGCGTCGAGATGTCGCCGATCCGCTCTGAGGCAATGTCGTCCGCCTTCAGCGCGATCGCGATGTCGTCAGATGTCGGCGGCATGCCGCAGTAGAACGCATGCGTCATCGGCCCGCCGCGCGGAGCACCGGCGAGATGCGCGAACAGCCAGGCGGCGCCGATGGTGACACCGGGATCGCCGGGCACCGGCGGCACCCACAGATGCAATTGCGCGCGCCGGCCCTGCGCATTGGCAAACCAGCTCTCATCGAAATGCTCGATCAGGCGCATGTTGCCGACGGCGTTGAGCGCGACGCCGCCGGTCAGCACCAACCGGCGGGCGCCGGTTGTGCGCAACAGATGATCCACGACATGGATCATTGCGTCCTCGAACACGAGCTGCGTCGCGGCGGCCTTGTCGAGGCGATCCTGCGTGTCGGGACGGTGCTTGATATCCTCGACGCGCAGCATCGCGTCGGGATTCCAGAGTTGATCCGGCTTGAGCGGTTCGCCGAGAATATCGGTCAACGCGGCCTTGTAGGGATTGTCGAACGGGTCGCAGTACCAGTTCGCCATCGCGCGGTTGAGCCAGACTTCGCCGTCGGCGCCGAGATGCAGTACCTTGCGGAGCCTCCGATAATAGGGATTGCTCGATCGGCTCATATCGCCCCAGGCGGCTGCGCCCATGTAGCGTCCCTCGCTGGACAGCCAGGTCCAGCCGCCCTGGGTCGAGGAGATCACGCTGTAGAACGCGCCGAGTGAATCGAACATGCTCTCGTTGCAGTAGAGCCGGTGCATCGCGCCTTTCTCGACGACGTAAAGCGAGAGCGAGCCGAGATCGCCGATGCCGTCGAGCACGGCGATGGCGACCGGCTCGCCGTCATCCTTGAAAGGAGATGCCGCGAACGAGAACCAGGCATGATTGTCGTGGTGCGGCAGGCAGATCAGGGGCACGCGCTCGGAAAGCTTGAGCTGGCGGGCGAGGATCTTTGGTGTCCGCGTCATCTGGTCGAGGCGGCGGCCATTGAAGGCGGACGCTTCCGTCGTGCGCAACAATTTCAGGCTTTGCGGCAATTCCTCCAGCACCGAGCGCGCCAGCGTGCCGGCAAGCGTCGGATAGTCCCAGCTTGTCAGCCAAGCGTCGATCGCGCCGACATCGCGTCCCATCCCGCGCAATGTTGCGACAACGGCGTCGATCGATTTTTCAGGGTATTCCGTCGTGTGCTTGTTGCCGGAAAAGCGTTCTTCCTCGTTGTTGACGATCAGGCGCGGGCCGTCTCGTTGTGTCACCTCGACCAGTGCGATGCCCGAATTGTGCGTGCCGGGAAGGCCGAGGCCCGCGAGATAGACGGTCTCGCCGCGGGCGAGCTTGTCGCGGACAGAGGCAATCCGGGCGTCGGCGAACTCGGAGCCGAGCTGATGGAAGCTTGCCGCTCCCATCGTCTTCGCCGCCAGCCATCGCGCGGTGCGAAAGCCTGCGGCGCCGAGCCTGCGACGTCGCGGACCAATTCGCGTGTTCGGTTCCAAGTCCTGAGTTCCTGTCGGTGCGATCTCGAATGCATCAATCACACTTGCTGCCAAGCAACAATGCCGTTTCGTTTGCGCACCGATTCTGTAGGATGGCTAGAGCGAAGCGAAACCCATCACTCGCGCAGCTTGCTATCGAAGCTGATGGGTTTCGCTTCACTCTACCCATCCTACGTCCGATTCAACGGATATGAGTTCGCATTCTCGCGGCGCTTTGCGTCCGAGTTTTGCTTCACTTTCCACCCTCTCGAAATCAGAGGGCGCAGGGAAAGCCGGGTGCTGGTTGCACCCGTGGGTCCCGTGCAACAAAAAGCACGGGGGTAGGACCACAGGTTCAACCGAAGCATTCCGGCTTTCCCTGCGCGATGGTGTTACGGCTTACTTCGTGCTCTCCCCGGTGACCGGGCTTTCTTGCCACCGTCATCTAGTGCGAACTTGTTCGCACGAAGCTTAGCGCCAGCGTCGGGGCGCCAGGACCACACGACTTCGCCGTCCGCTGATGTCGCGTTCGTCTTTCGCAACACCAACGTCCACCGCATCTCACCGCAACGTTCGTGACGATCGCGAGCCGCCCCTCATTCGCGTGAGACGCGCGGAGTTAAATCACTGATTTGCCCGACGACGGAAGCGGAATATTTTTCGTGTGGGGGCTGGACGACGCAAATCACCTTGGAGTCGCTGGCGAATTGTTCTCCGTCATTCCGGGGCGTCCGAAGGACGAACCCGGAATCCATTTCTCCGCCTGCGCCTGTAGCCTGATGGATTCCGGGCTCGCGCTCCGCGCGCCCCGGAATGACGACGGAGATCAGCCCGCGCTGAGGCGCACGCCGGCGCGTAGGAATTTTTGCGGGTCGACTGCGTCGCCGTCGATGCGTGTCTCGTAGTGGAGGTGCGGGCCGGTCGAACGGCCGGTCGAGCCGACGGCACCGATCACCTGGCCGATCTTGACGGTTTCGCCGACCTTGACGTTGATCTCGGACAGGTGGCCGTAGCGGGTGGAAAGACCATTGCCGTGATCGACCTCGACCATGCGGCCGTAACCGCCGGCCCAGCCCGATGACACCACCTTGCCATTGGCGGTGGCGCGGACGGGATCGCCCATCGCGGCGCGGAAATCGAGGCCGGTATGCATCGCGGGACGGCCGAGGAACGGATCGGTGCGGACGCCGAAGCCCGAGGTGAACTCGACTTCACCGATCACGGGCTTGCGGTAGGGCACCAGCGTCAGCGTGGCGTTCAAGCGCTGCATCTGCGCGCGGGTGATGTTGATGCGGTTGAGTTGCCGCTCGAACGGACCGGCGTCGCCGGGCAGCTTGACGGGCACGAAGGGGCCGCCGATCGCCGAGCGTGGGGTCGCGGCTTCGAGCTGCGACATGTTGAGACCGAGATCCGTGATCACACCGCGCATCCGGCGGACCCGCGATTCCATGGTCTCCTCGGCTGAGCTCAGCGCTGCCATCTGGCGTCGCTCGACCTGGTCGAGCGAGGTCTGGAGACGGACCAGGACATTGTCGAAGCCCTGCAGCTTGGCGAACTGGTTCACCGGTGCCGCTGCCTTGATCGGGGCACGCGATTCCAGCCGCGCCTCGCGATCCGGCGGCGCCGCGAAGATCACGGTGTCGCTGATCGGCGAGGGCTTTGGCGTCGCCGTCGCTTCCGGCGCGGCATTGCGCGCGGGCGGGCGGATCGAGCCGGTTGTTGCGACATCCGGCATCGAGCCCAGCGCAGTGGCGCGGGCTTCGAGCGCGGTCTGCCGGCGCATGATCTGCTCGAGCTTCTGGTCGAACTGTTCCTGGTCCAGGAGCTGCCGGCTGGTGGTGCGGTCGACCTTGGCGCGCAATTCCGCGATCCGGTCCTCATAGGAGAATTGCATCTCGGCCTGGCGGGCCAGCAGCCGGGTCAGGACGTCGTCGCGAAACGCAAAATAGGTCGCGGTTGCGGCCGACCATATGCCGAGCAGGACCACCGAGCCGACCGCAGCCCAGAACAGGACCGGGCCAATGCGAACCTGCTTGCCGGCATGGACGAGGGTGTAGTCGTTCGCAGGCTGCGCGGCTGCTGACGCCGCGGCATGGGCCGCAGGGCGGCGAGGGGACGTCCGCCCGTGCTCTCGTGGATGATGGTGCTGCTGGTGATGGTCGAAATGGTGACCGGAACGATAGGACATCGGCACTCCCGCGCCGGTCGGATCAAGTTCCGTACGGCCTCAGTTCGGGAGCGATTTGAGCCGGTCATGGTTAATTTTCCGGAAACGGGGCCCGGTGGATCAGAGCGATTGGGCGGCGGCCAGGACCTCGTCGGCATGGCCGTCGACCCGGACATTGCGCCAGATCCTGGCGATCCGGCCATTGGCGTCGACCAGAACCGTGGTGCGAAGAATCCCAAGGAAAGTCCTGCCATACATGGATTTCTCGCCCCAGGCCCCATAGGCCTCCAGCATCTCGTGCTGGTCATCCGAGCCCAGGGGAATGGCGAGCTGATGCTTGTTCCTGAATGATTCCTGCGCCTTCACGGTGTCGCCAGAAACGCCGAGGATCTCGGTGCCGCTCTCGGCAAACGCATCCTTCAGCCGGGTGAAATCGATCGCCTCCTTGGTGCAGCCCGGCGTGTCCGCGCGCGGGTAGAAGAACAGCACCAGCTTCTTGCCGGCGAAGTCGGTGAGTGAGACCTCACTTCCTCCGTCGCGGGGCAGGCGGAAGTCAGGCGCCTTGGCACCCTCGAGCAGGGTGGTCGATTTGGTCGCAGCCGATGCAGCGGATTTTAACGATTTCGATGCGGCCTTGTGGGACGGTTTGGTGGATGCGGCTTTGGCCGCCTTGCTGGATTTCTTTGCGACCGCCTTGCGAGCCTTTGCCGCGGGCGGCTTGACCGATGCGACGGCCTTACTGCGGACCACCGTGGCCCGAGACGATTTGGTCGGAGACGATTTGGCTGTGGTCTTGGAGGATTTCTTGCGCGTTTTCTTGGACATACGCCTTCCTTTCGTCGCTTTCCGGGGCTCAACCATTGTATCAGTGCGGCGCTTGTCGCCGGCGATCGGATTTGTGCCGACTGTCGGGCAAGTGTGATGGCGCGGGAGTATGGTCACAGGGATTTCGACGCGTCATCCGCCCGCTCGCCTAACCTGCTTTGAAAGTTTGCTCGAATGTTCGCTCAAATGTTCACTCAAATGTTCACTTGGGGCTGAGGGCGACTAACAGTATTAAGCGAGGATTGGCAGCGATGCCGGCACAGGAGCGCTCGATACAGATCGATGGGCGTGCCTTGGGCGGCGATCAACCTCAGCGCCTGCACCGAGAGGCAATGGCAAAGAATACGTCGTCCCAAGGATCGAGCTCCCAAGGATCGCTCCAAGGTCACAGCCCGAATCCGCGTGCCGACGCCCAGTATTGCGGCTGGGGCGACGAGGTCGGCTGGGAGGAGCATGACGAGGCTGCCGGCCATCGCGCGCGGCGGCTGTTGTCGCGCTCAGATTCCGGCCTGCACCGGATCGGTGACTTCTTCGGCCCCAGGCGGCGATCGACTCATGGCGGGCGCTGGGTCAAGCGCATCGCCCTGGTGCTGGGCGTGCTGGCGGCGATCTTCATGAGCTGCTTCGGCGCGCTGTGGTGGCGGCTGGGGGCAGGCCCGATCAATCTCGATATGGCGACGCCATGGCTCGCGACCGCGATCGAGGACAATATCGGCCACGGCAACACGGTCGAGGTCGGTGGTACCCAGATCGAGCGCGCCGGCCGGATTGGAATCGCCGTGCGCATCCGCGACATCATCGTGCGCGACCGCGACCGTGCGATCGTCGCGAGCGCGCCGAAAGCCGAGGTCAAACTGTCCGGCACCGCGCTGCTGATGGGCCAACTCCGCGCCGAAAGCCTTAACCTCGTCGATGCCGAACTCGCGATCCGGATCACGCCGGACGGCTATGTGACCGTTTCCGCCGGCGATACCGCCAAGCCGCTCGCGACCGGTGTCGCTTCCAAGCATGAGGCGGGCCTGCCGCCGACATTCCCGCGGCCGGTGCCCCCGCCGCCGCCGTTATCGCCACCTTCGTCGCCGTCCGTCAGCGTCCCGGCGCCGCCGTCTGAGAGCGCGCAGAGCGGATTGCTTGCCGGCCTCGACTGGCTCGACAGCCTCAGCATGACCGGTCTCGACGGCCAGAACCTCAACGAGATCGGTCTGAAGAACGGCAACCTCGTCGTCGACGATCAGCAGCGCGGCGGCAAATGGACCTTCGAGAATATCAGCCTGAGCCTGCGGCGGCCGAGCGGCGGCGGCGTGGCGCTGAGCGTCGGTGAAGAGGGCGCCCATCCGTGGTCGCTGCGCGTCGCGGTTGGCCCGCTCAGGGATGGCGTGCGCGCGGTCGACCTGCGCGCCGACAAGCTGTCATCCGCCAATATCCTGCTCGCGCTCAGGGTGAAGGATCTCACCTACAATGCCGAGCTGCCGCTATCCGGTGAACTGAAGGGTGAAATCGGCCGCGACGGGCTGCCGACCTATTTCCGCGGCAAGATCACCGCCGGCCCCGGCAACCTGATCGACACCGATACGCCCGACTATCCGATGGCGATCGATTCGGCCGAAGTGAATGTTGAATGGGACGCTGGACGCCGCGTGCTGCTGGCGCCGTTCAAGGTCGTCTCCGGCGCCAATCGGGTCACGCTGCTCGCTCATCTCGAACCGCCGAATGACGATATCAACGACTGGCAGCTCGGCCTGAGCGGCGGCACCATCCTGCTCGCGGGCATCGACAACGAGCCGCCGCTGATCTTCAATCGCATCGCGGTTGGCTTGCGTTTCGACACCGACAAGAAGCGCGTGCTGCTGACGCAGGCCGATATCAGCAATGGCGAGATCGGCATCGCCGGCACCGGCAGCATCGACTATTCCGGCGAGCCGCGGCTGCAGCTCGGGTTCGCGGGCACGCCAATGTCGGCCTCGGCGCTGAAGCGAGTTTGGCCTGCGCTGGTCGTGCCGGAATTGCGCGAATGGGTGATCGAGCGGATCGAGCGCGGCACGCTCCAGCGCATCGAGATCGGCGTCAACTCGCCGGTGCGCAACCTGTCCCGCAAGGGGCCTCCAATCCCGGATGACGGGCTTGCCGTCAACATCGTCGCGAGCGGCGTGACGGTGCGTCCGGTGGACGAGATGCCCGTGGTTCATGACGCGGATTTGCGGGCGCGGGTGACCGGCCGCACCGCGACCGTCAACATCGCCCAGGGCATCGCCGACACGCCGGGCGGGCGCAAGATCACGCTGTCGGACTTCTCCTTCGAAGTCCCGGACCTGGTGCCAAAACCCTCGCCGGCCAAGATCAAATTCCGCGTCGATTGTCCGGTGCCGGCCTGCGCCGAAATCCTTGCTTCCGACCGCCTCAGCGATGTGTCGGGGACGACATTCGTCGATCCCAATGCGAGCAAGGGGACGGTCTCGGCCACGATCAATCTCGGCCTGCCGGTCAAGGGCGTGCTGACCAAGGAGGATACGACTTACGCCGTCACCGCCGATCTCGGCAGCGTCGCGATCGACAAATTGGTGATGAACCAGAAGCTCGAGGCCAACGCGCTGAAGGTCGTCGCCAACAATGCGGGCTATCAGGTCAAGGGTGACGTCAAGATCGGCGGGCAGCCGGCTTCGCTGGATTACCGCAAGCCGAGCGAGGGCGACGCCGACATCAAGCTGCAGTCAACGCTCGACGATGCCGGCCGCCAGCGGCTCGGGCTCGACCTCGGATCCGCGGTGAGCGGCGCGATCCCGGTCAAGGTCGTGGGCAAGATCGCGAGCAGCAGCGATCACGACAGCAAGCTCGGCGTCGAGGCTGATCTCACCCAGGTCAGGCTCGACAATATCCTGCCCGGTTGGGTCAAGACGCCCGGCAAGTCTGGCAAGGCCACCTTCAACGTGGTGCAGAAGCCGCAATCGACGCGCTTTGAGGACATCGTGGTCGAAGGCGCCGGCACGTCGATCAAGGGATCGGTGGAAGTTGACCAGAATGGCGATCTCATGAACGCCAACTTCCCGACCTATTCGCCGTCGGAAGGCGACAAGACCACGCTGCGCGCCGACCGCGGGCCCGACGGCGTCTTGAAGGTCTCCATGCGCGGCGACGTGTTCGATGGCCGCGGCTTCCTGCGCACGGCGATTTCGGGCCGCGACGACCCCAAGAACAAGACCAAGAACATCGATTACGACATCGACCTCAAGCTCGGGGCGGTTGCCGGCTTCAATGGCGAAGCGTTGCGCAGCGTCGATGCGAAGGCCTCCAAGCGCAACGGCGCCATCAAGAGTTTTGCACTGAACGGCAAGATCGGGCGCGATACGCCCGTGACCGCCGATCTGCGCGGTCGCCAGCAGGGGCGCGAGGTGGTCTACCTGCAGACCAACGACGCCGGCGCATTCTTCCGCTTCACCGATTTCTATTCCAAGATCGTGGGCGGTCAGCTCACGCTCGCGATGGAGCCGCCGGCGGCGGAGCCGAGCCCCAAGGAAGGGCTGATCAACATCCGCGACTTCTCCGTCAAAGGTCAACCCGAGCTCGACCGGATCGCAGCCGGCGGTTCGCCTGGCACGACGAGCGGCGTCGCGTTCAGCGCCTTGCGCGCCGAGTTCACGCGCCAGAGCGGACTGCTCTCGATCCGCGACGGCGTCGTGAAGGGGCCGGCGATCGGCGCGACCATCGAAGGAAGCATCGACAACATCGGCAACCAGGTGCGCATGAGCGGCACCTTCGTGCCGATGTACGGCCTGAACAACATGTTCGGCCAGTTGCCGGTGATCGGCCTAGTGCTCGGCGGCGGAAGTAATGAGGGCCTGATCGGCGTGACCTACGAGGTTGTGGGCACACCGGCGCAGCCGGTGCTGCGCGTCAATCCGATCTCGGCGATCTTTCCCGGCGTGACGCGGAAGATCATGGAATTCAACACCGGCAAGCAGAACAACCAGGTGGAATTCCCGCCGAACAATTGAGCGATCTATGGCGTGCCGTTCTTGGCCGCCGATCCCAAGCCGCACGTGTCGTCGCTTGAACCAAAGTGTCCGGTCACCTCCGGGCCGACAGGCGGCGGCCAGGATTGGCCAGAGTGACCCTCAGCGGGACTTGCGTTGATCTGGATCAATGAAGACCGTGCCGCGCGGTTTTCCCTGTAGCTGCCGTCTCTGCTGTGATGCAGGCGATTAACGGCGCTCGGTTTCCGCCGAGCCCTGCAACGGCGCGCTCGATGAGACGGAGTGAGGAGGAAACAATGGCAAACGCGTTGTCTGATAAAGAGCTGGCAATGATGGATGCGTATTGGCGGGCGTCCAACTACCTCTCGGTGGGCCAGATCTATCTCTACGACAACCCGCTGCTTAAGCAGCCGCTCACGAAGGAGCACATCAAGCCGCGGCTCCTCGGTCACTGGGGGACTTCACCCGGTTTGAACTTCATCTACGTTCACTTGAACCGGATCATTAAGAAGCACGACCTCGATATGATCTATATCACGGGCCCTGGGCATGGCGGCCCGAGCCTGGTCGCGCATGCCTATCTCGAGGGAACCTACAGCGAGGTTTACCCGAACATCTCGCCCGATGAAGAGGGCATGAAACGGCTGTTCACCCAATTCTCGTTCCCTGGCGGTATTCCCAGTCACGTAGCGCCGGAGACTCCGGGTTCAATTCACGAGGGGGGCGAACTTGGGTACTCTCTGTCGCATGCTTATGGGGCAGCCTTCGACAATCCAGATTTGATCGTTGCCTGCGTCGTCGGCGACGGTGAAGCGGAGACGGGACCGCTGGCAACGAGCTGGCATTCCAACAAGTTCTTGAATCCCGCGATTGACGGGGTGGTTTTGCCGATCCTCCATTTGAACGGCTATAAGATTGCCAATCCCTGCATTCTCGCCCGCATCAGCCGTGAAGAGCTGGATCGGTTGTTTCGCGGCTACGGCTATACGCCTTACTTTGTTGAGGGGGATGAGCCGGAAAAAATGCACGAACTTATGGCCGCTACGCTGGATAAGATTATCGGCGAAATTCAGCGGATAAAGGTGGATTCACGACGCAACGGCTTTAACGAACGGCCACGCTGGCCGATGATTGTCCTACGAACCCCCAAGGGCTGGACTTGTCCGAAGGAAATCGATGGCAAGCGGACCGAGGATTACTGGCGCTCTCATCAAGTGCCCATGGGCGAGATGCACGAAAACAACGCCCATGTCCGCATTCTGGAAGAATGGATGAAAAGCTACCGACCTGCCGAACTTTTCGACGACGGCGGCCGGCTTCGTCCTGAGTTGGCCGACCTCGCTCCTCGAGGAACCCGCCGTATGAGCGCCAACCCGCACACCAATGGCGGGTTACTTCTGCGCGAACTGCGAATGCCGAATTTCCGCGACTACGCGGTCGAAATGAGCGAGCCCGGCGCCGTTATGGCGGAGTCGACGCGGATCATGGGGCGGTTTCTACGTGACGTGATGAAGCTCAACATGGAGCAACGGAACTTCCGACTCTTCAGTCCGGACGAGAACAACTCCAACCGTTGGCAAGACGTGCTGGAGGTAACCAACCGTGCCTGGGTAGCGGAAACTTATCCGTGGGACGATCATCTCGCGCCCGACGGGCGAGTAATGGAGATGCTCAGCGAGCACCAGTGCCAGGGCTGGCTTGAGGGCTATCTCCTCACGGGCCGGCACGGTTTCTTCTCTTGCTATGAGGCTTTCATCCACATCATCGATTCCATGTTCAACCAGCACGCCAAGTGGTTGAAGGTATGCAATCACATTCCCTGGCGACGACCGATCGGCTCGCTGAATTATCTTTTGTCCAGCCATGTCTGGCGTCAGGACCACAACGGCTTCAGCCATCAAGACCCTGGGTTCATCGATCATGTCGTGAACAAGAAAGCTGAGGTCATCCGGGTCTATCTGCCGCCCGACGCGAACTGCCTACTCTCGGTCACCAACCATTGCCTGCGCAGCCGGAACTACGTCAATGTCGTCGTCGCGGGCAAGCAGCCTGCTCCTCAGTGGCTGACAATGAACGAGGCGATCAAGCACTGCGAGGCCGGACTGGGCATCTGGCAGTGGGCCAGCAACGACCGGGGTGGCGAGCCAGATGTTGTGATGGCCTGTTGTGGAGACGTACCGACACTGGAGACTCTTGCGGCGGTCGACCTGCTTAGACGACATGCGCCCGATCTCAAAGTGCGCGTCATCAACGTTGTCAATCTGATGAAGCTGCAGCCACCGAGCGAACACCCGCACGGCCTCTCGGATCAGGATTTTGATGCGTTGTTCACCACCGACAAGCCGATCATCTTTGCCTTCCATGGTTATCCGTGGCTGATCCACCGATTGACCTACCGGCGCACCGGCCACGACAACCTGCATGTCCGGGGTTACAGGGAGGAAGGTACCACCACAACCCCGTTTGATATGTGCGTACTGAACGATATGGATCGCTTCCATCTCGTATCCGACGTGATTGATCGCGTGCCGAAGCTCGGGTCACGGGCTGCTTATGCCAAGCAGGCGATTCGGGACAAGCTCATCGATCACAAGACATACATTGCTCGGTATGGGGACGATATGCCCGAGATCACAGGCTGGAGATGGGGGAAAGAGGCCGCCTCTGTCGCGGTTCGCTCCACAGAGGCAGATAACGTCTAACCCGGTCGGCGGGACGCCAACGTTCCGGCGGTTAGGTCCTTGGGGCAAGAGGAGAGTGATCCATGCCGCAACCCAAGAGCAAGCGCATCAGCCGCGATCAGTACGACGCCGTCCTTTTTGACTTGGATGGTGTATTGACGGATACAGCCAAACTCCACGCGACGTGTTGGAAACAGATGTTCGATGAGTATCTGCTGGAGCGTGCGAGGCAGACGGGGGCAGCATTTCGTCCCTTCGATATCGACACCGATTACCGGCTCCATGTGGATGGCAAACCCCGTTTCGACGGCGTGCGTGATTTCTTGAGATCGCGCGGCATCGAACTTCCAGAAGGAGATCCAGAGGACTCTGCAAAAGTCGAAACAGTGTGCGGGCTCGGAAACCGCAAGGACGACCTAGTCGATCGTGCGATCGTGGAGGATGGCGTAGAGTCTTATGACGGGAGTGTGCAATTCATCCATCAGCTCCGCCACGATGGGTTCAAAATTGCCGTAGTCACCTCGAGTCAGAACTGTGCGTCCGTCCTGCGGGTGGCGGGGCTGGACGAGTTTTTTGAGGTGCGGGTCGATGGCAACGTGATCCAGGCGCAACGTCTTTCCGGCAAGCCGGCCCCGGACACGTTCCTGCTGGCGGCACGGCTCCTTGGGGTTCTGCCGATAAGGACAATTGTGATCGAGGATGCCATTTCCGGAGTCCAAGCGGGATCTAACGGAAACTTTGGGCTGGTGATCGGCGTCGCTCGCAAGGGAAATGCGGATGAGCTGAAGCACCATGGGGCTCATCTGGTAGTCCACGATTTGGCCGAACTAACTGACTGATTAACGCCAAGTGCTGCCTTGGGAGAAACAGCCCGATGCTACACCATGAACGGCTCCGCCCGCCATCTCGCGATTATCCGGCCGATGAGTGGAATGTTATCGAAAAGTCGTTTCGACCCGATTTTCTGGCCCAGGTCGAAACGATGCTGGCACTCGGCAATGGATATATCGGCACGCGCGGCTGCCCGGAGGAGGGTGGTCCCAACGTCGAGAACGGCACATTCATCAACGGGTTTTATGAAACCTGGCCTATCGTCTACGGAGAAGAAGCTTTTGGTTTCGCCAAGACCGGCCAGACGATCTGCAACGTGACGGACAGCAAGATCATCAAGCTCTTCGTGGACGACGAACCGTTCTGGTTGCCCAATGCGCACCTCCTAGCGTACGACCGGCGGCTCAACATGAGGGCCGGCACACTCGATCGGACCGTGACTTGGGAGACCCCGTCCGGCAAGCAGGTATCGATCACGTCCCGGCGTCTGGTCTCCTTCGTGAACAGGCACGTGGTCGCTATCTCATACTGTGTGACACTCGTAGATGCTCAGGCATTTGTCGTAATCTCTTCGGAGATGACCACTCATAAACCAAGCGGCCGCGGCGATCGCGATGATCCGCGCCTGGCAAGAGCGTTCTCCGGCCAGGTACTTCATCCGCAAACCAACTACGCCAAAGACCAGCGCATCGTGCTGTGCCATACGACGGAAAGGAGCCGCTATATGTTGGCATGCGCGACGGACCACTCGCTGGAGAGTTCTTGCTCACACTCGCACAAGGTCGCCTGCACCCCTGACTTCGGCCAGGTTGCCTACGCTGTCGATGCCAAGCCCGGCTGTCCGATCCAGCTCACCAAATACATGGTTTATCACACCTCCCACACGGCATCCGCAGAAGAACTCTGCGGCCGCGCTGAATGGACAATGGATCGCGTCGTGACTCAGGGTTTCCAGCGGCTGCTCGCCTCTCAAGAGCAGTACATGGACGATTTTTGGCGCCGGAGCGATGTTCGCATCAAAGATATTAGTGAGCAGCGAGTACAGCGGAGCACCGTAGAAATCCAGCAAGCGATCCGCTTCAACCTTTTTCATATCCTTCAAGCCTCTGCGCGCGCGGAGGGAGCAGGCGTGCCCGCGAAAGGACTCACAGGACAGGCTTATGAAGGACACTACTTTTGGGATACGGAAATCTACGTGTTGCCGTTTCTGATCTATACGTCCCCGTGGATCGCAAGGAACCTTCTGGCCTTTCGTTACAAGATGCTTCCTCAGGCACGGGCTCGCGCGAGAGAACTGGGCCATCGAGGAGCGATGTATCCTTGGCGCACAATCAGCGGAGAGGAGGCATCCGCATACTACGCGGCGGGCTGCATATTTCACTGATGGTGAGCAGCGATTTCGCGCGATCATGAGCGCCGAATTCAGACGATCGTGAGCAGCCCGCTC
>NZ_JBEGDB010000119.1:0-23244 GCF_043638955.1 Bradyrhizobium sp. 31Argb
CATCATGCGCTCCGTCTATCAAACGGAGCAGCCCCTTCCAACTAAGCACGTGGTCCCACAATCGGGGTCCATTTCAGTTGATTGGAATCAACCGACTCCGAGTTTCTTCTGCAGGCTCGATGACGACGTCGTGTACTGGAACACAAGCCGCTTGTCCGGATAGACATAACGGTGCGCCTTCTGCGCCATCAGCGCGCCCTCGTGGAAACCGGACAGGATCAGCTTCAGCTTGCCGGGATAGGTGTTGATATCCCCGATCGCGAAAATGCCGGACATGTTGGTCTCGAAGGCGGCGGTGTCGACCGGCACCAGATTGTTCTCCAGCGCCACGCCCCAGTTCGCGACCGGACCGAGCTTCATCGTGAGCCCGAAGAACGGCAGCATGGTATCGCACTCGACCTTCGTAATTGCGTTGTCGTTGCCCTTCACCGTCGCCGCCGCAAGCCTGCCCGCCCCGCCTTCGAGGCCGGTGACCTGGCCGAGCTTCAGGTCCATCTTGCCATCGGCAACGAGCGCGCGCATCTGCTCGACGCTGTGGGGCGCGGCGCGGAATTCGTCGCGTCGATGCAATAGCGTGATGCGCTTGGCGACCGGGTGCAGGTTGAGGGTCCAGTCGAGCGCTGAATCGCCGCCGCCGACGATCAGGATGTTCCGGTCGCGGAACTGCTCCATTTTGCGCACGGCGTAAAACACCGAGCTGCCTTCATAGGCCTCGATGCCCGGCACCGGCGGCCGCTTCGGCTGGAACGATCCGCCGCCGGCGGCGATCACCACCACCTTGCATTCGAACACCTTGCCCGCATCGGTCTTCACGCGGAAGGCGGGATCGCCGACCTTCTCGATCGTCTCCACCATCTCGTTCAGATGGAAGGTCGGGTGGAACGGCTTGATCTGCTCCAACAGCGACTCCGTCAGCCCCTGGCCGGTGACGAACGGGATGCCGGGAATGTCGTAGATCGGCTTCTCCGGATAGAGCTCGGCGCATTGGCCGCCGATCTTGTCGAGGATGTCGACCACATGGGTCTTCATGTCGAGGAGGCCCAGTTCGAACACGGCAAACAGTCCGCAAGGACCCGCGCCGATAATCAACACGTCGGTTTTGATCGCTTCGCTCATATCCGCTTCTTTGTCAGTTGAGTACGAAATGGGAAGGCTGCCGGCCGAGCCAGGACGACCTGATCGGGGACGGCCTGATCGGGAACGCCATAATAGGGGCGGCAAGCGCCGCGGCAACCCCTTGCCGCAACTCGACAACTAGGCTGTAACGGGCTGAACCACCTTGGAGATTGTGCAAGTGAATGCCCCGATCCGTTCCGACGCCACGCCGCGCCTGGAAGACTATCCCTATCGGCTGTCAGACAATGTGCGCTTCGCCGACCTCGATCCCAATGGGCACGTCAACAATGCGGTCTATGCGAGCTATTTCGAGACCGGCCGCGTCACGCTGATGAAGGATCCCAGCAAGGGATTGGTGCCGGACGGGCTCGCCTGGATCATGGTGCGGCTCGACACCCATTTCCGCGCTGAGCTGCACTGGCCCGGCACGATCGAGCTCGGACTCGGCGTCGTGAAGTTCGGACGAACCTCGGTGACGTTCGATCAGGTCGTGTTCTCGCAAGGTCGATGCGTGGCCTCGGCGCAGGCGGTGACGGTACTGATCGACGAAACCACGCGCAAGCCGGTTCCGCTGACGGATGAAGTGAAGGCTAACCTAAAGCGCTGGATCCGCCGCGGCCTTGATATGGATCAATTGGATTAGGCCTGCCGTTCCGGCGTCGTCACCACGAGCCCGTCAAGGTCGTCGGTGACCTTGATCTGGCAGGACAGACGCGAATTCGGCCGCACGTCGAAACCGAAATCCAGCATGTCCTCTTCCATCGGCGTGGGCGCGCCGACCTTCTCGCGCCAGGCTTCGTCGATATAGACATGGCAGGTCGCACAAGCGCAGGCGCCGCCGCATTCGGCCTCGATGCCCGGAACGCCATTGCGGATTGCGCCTTCCATCACGGTCGCGCCGTTCTCCACCTCGATGGTGCGTCTTTCCCCGGAATGGTCGACATAAGTTATCTTGGCCATGATCGCTCGTGCTGCCGGAATACGGATCTGGATGAGGTCCCCGGCAGTCCCTATAACGGGTCGATCCCGCGAGCGCCAGCGGCCGGGCCCCCTCACGCAAAACCTTTTGACGCGAATTTGTTGCCGGTCAATTCGGGTTTTAAGGGTCGCCGAGGATGGCCTCGATCGCGTTCCGCGCCCGCGCGACCGCGTCAGTGAGCGCCGCCAGCGGCCCCTCCGGCTCGGCGCCACTCGTCAGGACGTGTTCCAGCCCGGCGGCAGCATCCGCGACAGCGAAAGCGCCGATCGCGCGTGCCGATCCCTTCAACTTGTGCGCCAGTTCGCGCGCATCCTGTGGGAGGGTGGCCAGGGCCGCGATCAGCTTGGCCGATTGCGCCACGAATAACGAAAGCACCTCGCGCTCGAGAGCGGCGTCGCCGAGCGACATGCGCGCAAGATGTGCGAGATCGATCGGGCCGTCACCGGGGGCGAGCGGCGGCGAAGCTATCCATTGGGTCCGTTCGAGGTGACGCGGCATGGCCTGATCCAGGGACCGGCCACTACCTCCTTTTCGGTAGGGCCGTTTGGGCGTCACCCAATCACGGAAATAGTTAACGGATCGTTGGCCAAATTTGCCTCAACTTTGCCCTTTTTCAGACAAAGTAGAACCTCAATGGGCGTCAGCTCGGGGGATTTATGTGGAAGCATAAGGCCTTATGGCACAAACCTGTTAACGATGATTAAGAATGTCTTAATCGCGGCCATTTCATTCGCATCGCTCAACCAATAGGATGTTTCCGGATGTAGCGGACAAGCGGCCGACGGGCGTGCTTGCGTACCGCTTTACGGGGACGGGACGGCTCGAGCTTGCGGGGGACAATGTTCGCAAGATCGCCGACGCGTATTAGTTGAGAGGGCTCAGACTTAACATGGCGAACAATCCCAAGAAGGTGAAAGATCCCACCGAAGTCGCACTGTCTGCCATTCAGGAAGCTCTGAACATCGGTGAGAACAGTGCCGAGCCCAACCGCGATGTGATCAGTACCAGTAGCGGCGAAGCCGCGCCGCCGGCGATGCCTGCTGCGACCACGCCCTTCCCCGAAACTCCGTTCGAGACGCGTCCGAGCGGCGAGCGATCGGTGTTCGAACCGATCGAGGAGCAGCGCGGCCCCCGGCGCGCCGCCAATGACGACCGCGAGGCGATCGGACAGCTCCTGCAGGCGCTGCAGAAGGGCAGCCCTACCCGTAACGTCTACACCTTTGCGTCGATCTTCACCGGCGTCTGGCTGGTCGGCTGCGGCCTACTCACGGTGAGCTTCCTGTCGTCGCTGCAGGCCGCGATCGGCCAGAGCGGCGGCGTCCTGGTGCTGGCGGGCCTCGCCTGCCTGTTCCTCGCGCCCGTGCTGCTGTTCTACTTCCTCGCGAGCCTCGCCTGGCGCGGGCAGGAGATGCGGATGATCGCGCAATCGATGGCGCAGGTCGCGATCCGCTTCTCTGAGCCCGAAGGGGCGGCGAGCGATTCCATGGTCACGGTCGGACAGGCGATCCGCCGCGAGGTCGCGGCGATGGGTGACGGCATCGAGCGCGCGATTGCGCGCGCCGGCGAACTCGAGACGCTGGTCGCCAACGAGGTCTCGGCGCTGGAGCGCGCCTATTCCGACAACGAGGTGCGCATCCGCGCGCTGTTGCAAGACATCGCCCACCAGCGCGACAATCTGGTCGGACAGGCCGAGCAGGTGCGCAGCGCCATTTCCGGCGTGCAGATCGACCTGCGCCACGACATCGCGCTGATCTCGGATGCGATCGCCTCGCGCGTCGACGAAGTCGCAAAGAGCATCACCGGCGCGCTGGAAGAGCGCGGCCAGCACATCACCCAGGCACTGAGCCACGCCGGCGACAACATGATCCTCGCGCTCGGCGAGCGCGGCGGCGACCTGCTCGACCGGCTCGAGGAAGCCAGCTCCGAGACCACGCGCGCGGTGCTCGATGCCTCCGAGCGGCTGACGAGCAGCCTCAACTTCAAGACCGGCCACGTCCACGACGAATTCGTCGACCTCGCCGACCGCGTCCATGAGATGCTGAACGAGCGCATCGACCGCATCACCGGCGAATTCGAGCAGCGCGCCGTGAGCGTTGTCGAGGGCATCTCCGAGCGCACCGAACTGGCGCACGATTCCCTGAAGAATTCCTCCGACTCGCTCCTGCTCGAGCTCGAGCTGCGCAGCGGCGACCTCGTCACCAAGATCGACGAGGCCGGCAATCGGCTGGCCAGCCACATCCTCACCTCCGGCGACAAGGCGGGCGAAGTGCTCGACGTCACCGTCAATTCGCTGGTTGCCAGGGTGGTGAGCCAGACCGAGACCGCGCACGACTCGCTCTCGCTGCAGATGAGCGCCTTCGACGAACTGGTGAAAAACCAGGGCTCGGACCTGGCGGAGAAGTTCGCCCGCGACTCCGGCACGCTTGGCGCGCTGATCACCCGCCACATCGCGGAATTCGACCGCACCGTGAAGATGTTCGGCGGCGAGATCGTCGAGCGCATGGGCCAGCGCACCGAGGACATCGCCAACACGCTGAAGGACTATGTCGACAATTTCGACACCCGCCTCACCTCCAACAGCGGCGAGATCACGGCGACCCTCGACCAGCGCCTCTTGCAGTTCGAGACCACGCTCGGCGACCGCGTCACCAGCCTTGACTCGTCGCTCGACAGCAAGCTCGCCATGTTCGACAACGCGCTCAGCGGCCGCGTCAACACGCTCGACAGCTCGCTGGAGAACCGGCTCGGCACGCTCAACGCCTCGCTCGAGACCCGGCTTGGCTTCCTCGACAACTCGCTCGACGGCCGCCTCAAATGGCTCGACGAGTCGATCGATGACCGCCTGAAGTCGCTGGAACAGACCTTCGACACTCGCACCAGCTCGGTCACCCAAACGATCGATGGCCGGCTCGGCATGCTCTCGACCTCGCTCACCGAAGGCGCGGCGCAGGCGATCCAGTCGATCGACTCCCGCCTCGGCCTGCTCACCTCCTCGCTCACCGACGGCGCCGCGCAGGCGATCGAGGCGCTCGATCGCCGCATCGCCAGCGTCACCGAAACCGTGGACGGCCGCAGCGCGCATCTGACCGACACCATCTCGGCCCGGTTCCTGGAAATCCACCAGGGCATCGAGACCCGCGTTGGCGCCATCGCCGGCGACATCGACACCCGCGTGGCGCAGTTCGAGGACCTCCTGGGCTCGCGCGTCGAGGCGGTCGCGGGCCGCATCGAAAGCAGCGGACGCCAGGCCAGCGACGAGCTGATGGCGCGCGCTGAACTGCTCTCCTCCGGCATCAAGTCGCATGTCGAGGACGCGGAGCGCTCGCTCACCAACCTGGTAGTCAACACCAGCGAGACCATCCAGACCGGCGCGCGCACCGCGCAGCAGTCGCTGCTGACGGTCTCCTCCGACGTCGGCGCGCAGCTCAAGCTCACCGCCGGCGAAGTGGAGGCCGCGCTGACCGCAGTCGGCGCCGGCGCCGCAAGCTCGATCCTGTCCAGCGCCCGCGATGCCCAGGCCTCGCTGATGGCGGCCACGGGCGAGGTCGCCTCCCAGGTCAAGGCGCTGTCGACCGATGTCGAGCGCACCCTGCAGACCGTCGGCAGCGCGACCGCTGCCTCGATCCTGTCGGGAGCACGCGAGGCCCAGACTGCGCTGGTCAGCGCCTCCACCGACGCGGCAAGCCAGGTCAAGTTGCTGGCCGTCGACGTCGAGCGCTCGCTGACGCTCGCCGGCACCGCCACCGCCGAAGCCGTCACGACCGGTGCGCGCGAAGCGCAGAACACGCTGATCGCGGCATCGACCGACATCACGAACCAGATCAAATCGCTGGCGGGCGATGTCGAACGCTCGCTCACGCTTGCGGGCGGCTCGACGGCGGAAGCAGTCGTTGCCAGCGCACGCGAGGCCCAGAGCACGCTGACGACAACCTCGACCGACATCACCACCCAGGTGAAGGCACTCTCGGTCGATGTGGAGCGCTCGTTGTCTGCCGCAGGCACATCGACGGCCGAGGCAGTCCTGAGCAGCGCCCGTGAGGCGCAGAACAGGCTCACGTCGGCCTCGACCGAGGCGGCAAACCTGGTCCGAACGCTAACCGCCGACGTGCAGAGCTCGCTGGTTGCGGCCTCAACCGACGCTGCAAACACGGTCACGACGCTGACTGCCGACATGCAGCGCTCGCTATCCATGGCCGGCACGGCCACCGCGGAGTCGATCACCTTAGGCGCGCGCGAGGCCCAGAACACGCTGGTTGCCGCGTCAACCGAAGCCGCAACCACCGTCAAGGCGCTGGTCGCTGACGTGCAGCGCTCGCTGTCCATGGCCGGCGCGGCCACCGCGGAGTCGGTCACCTCAGGCGCGCGCGAGGCCCAGAACACGCTGGTTGCCGCATCGACCGAAGCTGCAAACAGCGTCACGACGCTGGTCGCTGACATGCAGCGCTCGCTGTCGATGGCTGGCGCTGCTACCGCGGAGTCGATCACCTCGGCTGCCCGCGACGTTCAGAGCACACTGATCACCGGATCGTCGGAGGCAGCCAACCACGCCAAGTCGCTGGCGATCGATATCGAGCGGACACTGACCGCAGTCGGCGCCGACACCGCCGCGGCCATCCTGAGCAGCGCGCGCGAGGCGCAGACCTCGTTCACGTCGACCTCCGCCGACGCGGCAAATCAGATCCAGGCCATCTCGGTCCAGATCGAGCGCTCGCTCGCTGTCGTCACGGCGAACACCACCGACACGATCCAGACCTCGGCGCAGAACGCGCACAGCTCGCTGGTCGCCGCCGCCAACGAGGTCTCCTCGAAGGTCAAGACGACGTCCGCCGACATCGAGCGTTCGGTGCTCGCCGCCTCCAGCCAGTTCGGCTCGACCATGACCGGCAAGACCGACGAGATCGTCACCTATGTGCAGCAGCAGGCCGAGCGGCTGGCACACATGGTCGATACCCGTCGCGGTACACTGGTGGAAGCGCTCACCAACAAGAGCGCGCAGCTCGCCACCGATATCGACCGCGCCACCGCGGACGCGCTGAAGTCGATCGAGATGCGCGGCCATACCTTCGCGCAGACGATGGCGAGTCACGGCACCGAAGTCGCGCGCAACATCACCTCCGCCGGCGACCTTGCGACCGGCGCGGTGGCGAAGTCGCTGAAGGACCTCGAACACTCCTCGCGCGCGGCGATCGACCAGTCGCGCCAGGTCTCGATTGCCGCCGTCACCGAGATGCAGGAGACAAGCAAGATCCTGCGCACGGATACGGTCGCGCTGTTCGAGCGGCTGCGTGAGGGCAACATCCTCTTGCAGGAGGTGCTCACCGGCGCCCACGACAACCTCAACTCGCTCGAGCGCGCGCTCGTGACCCGCGTCGCCGACTTCGTCTCGGCGATGAACGACGTCACCTCGCGCAACGGCGTTGCGACCCAGACGCTGGAAGACCAGCTCACCGTGTTCAACAGCAAGACCCAGAAGGCGCTGGAGGACCTCGGCGAGCTCTCGACCCAGTTCGACACCCACGGCCGCGCATTGGTCGAAGCCGCCGCATTGGTGGAACAGAGCAACCGCAACACCACGGGCTCGATCGCCGAACGCAAGGCGACGCTGGAATCGCTGGTCACCACCATCGACCTGCGCACCACCGATCTCGACCAGCGGCTGTCGCGCTTCACCGGCCTGCTCGATGAATCGCTCGCCGCGGCCGAGGAGCGGGCGCGCGACATCGCCCGCGTGGTGGCGGAGACCGCCGGCGCCGGTTCGGCGGCGATCAGCCGGCAGTTCGAGGCCGTGCGCACTGCGGCCGAGAACGAGCGGCAGCAGACGCTCGACGCGATGAGCGACCTGTACCAGCAAAGCACCCAGGAAACGGATGCGATGTTCAAGGAATCGACGGAGAAGTTCTCCGCGATGGTGCAGTCGATGAAGCAGATGGCGGCCGAGATGCACAACGAGCTCGAGGCAACCCGCACCGAGCTGCGCCGCGGCGTGCTCGAGATGCCGCAGGAGGCCGCGGAGAACACCGCTCAGATGCGCAAGGTGATCGTCGACCAGATCGAGGCGCTGGCCGAACTCAACCGCATCGTGGCCCAGCACGGCCGCGTGCTCGACGTCGCGACCAATAGCCGGGCCAGCGCGCAGCGCCAGGAAGAGACCGTGATGGCCGCTGCCGCCGGCGGTCGCACAAGCGATGTCCGCATGCGCGGCGACTATGGCAGCGCATCGACCCTGCCGCCGCCGGACCTCGGCGTGCCGGCGCCGGCCTCGCGCCGCACCGAGGCGCCGCCGGTCAGCCCGGCGACGCCCCCGGATAACGGCCGTGACGGCTGGCTGTCGGACCTGCTCAACCGCAGCGAGACCCCTGCCCCCGCGCCCCGCGAAGCGCCGCGTCCCCGTCCGCAGGCTGCCGCCGCCAATCCGCTGGAATCGCTGTCGCTCGACATCGGCCGGCTGATGGACCGCAACCTCGCGGCCGAGATGTGGGATCGCTACCAGCGCGGCGAAAACAAGGCGTTCAGCAAGCGGCTCTACACGCCGGCCGGCCAGAAGGCCTTCGACGAGGTCGCCCGCAAATACCGCTCCGATCGCGGCTTCAAGCAGACGGTCGACCGCTACATCGCCGAGTTCGAGCGGCTGCTCGACGAAGTCGCCCGCGACGACCGCGGCCCGCAGTCGCTGCGCAACCACCTCACCTCGGAGACGGGTCTGGTGTACACCCTGCTCGCGCATGCCGCGGGGCGGTTGGGGTGAGACGCGAATAGCGAGTGGCGAATAGCGAAACGGAGGCCTTCGGCCTCCGTTTTTGTTTTCGTCGCAATGACGGCGGAGGCAATCTCTCTCCGTCATGCCCCGCGAAGGCGGGGCATCCAGTAGCCGGCGGCCTCTCGACTCAGGCCGAGACGCCTCTGGAATACTGGATCGTCCGCCGGAGCCTGTCATCGGGCGGCGCTTTGCGCCGACCCGGTGGCGGACGATGACAGCGAAGGAATAGGAGTTGTCCGCACTCGGGAACAGCTACTGCCGCCTGCGCGGACGATGATGGCGGCGCAGCGACTACTACCGCCGCGGCCCCGGCTTCGGCGCTGGCTCGGGCACGCTGCTGCTGCCGGCGCCGAACAACAGCCGGGTCGGGTTGCGGTCGAGGTTGTTCACGGCGCGGCTGATGTCGCCGAGCGTCCTGCGGCCGTCGGCCATCAGCGCGCCGGAGCGCTTGTCGTAATCTTCGGCGAGTTCGCGGATCGATTTCACCATCGCGGCCAGTTCGCCGCCGCGATCACCGCCGGCGATGCTGTTGAGGCCGAGCATGAGGTTGTCGGCCTTGCCCATCACGCCGTCGACCCTCAGCATCACGTTGTCGATCTTCTCGGAATTGCGCGCGAGCGCCGCGGTGAAGGTTTCGAGATTGCGCAGCGAGTTCTTCACCGACTCTTGATTGTCGGCGACGATGCGGTTGACGTTCTGCAGCGTCGCGCGGATCGCTTCGGTGACGTCCTGCAGCGCCCTGGGATCGGCGGTCAGCACAGGGATGCCGTCCTCATCGAGCGGCACCGGAGGCGCGGTCTCCTCGCCGCCCTTCAGCGAGATCGCGGCAACGCCCGTCAGCCCCTGGAATTCGAGGCCGACCAGGGTGTCCTTGCGGATCGGCGCGCTGTTCTCGACCATCGCGAATGCGACCACGCGACGTGGATTGTCGAGCCTTACCGAGATGACTTCCCCTATCCTGATACCATTAAAATTGACGTTGCCGCCGTTGCGCAGACCCGAGGCCGGGCCTTCAAAGATCACCCGCAAGGGGCTGCGCTGCTTGGTGGTATGCAGGCTCTGGAACCAGAGCACGAAGCCGAACGCAGCCGCGATCACCGCCAGCGTGAAGGCGCCGATCAGGACATAGTTCGCCCGGGTTTCCATCGATGACTCCAGCTACTCGTCCAAGCTCAGGCTCCGCCGTGGCGGAACCGTCACTGATCCTTTTCTTTCGCGCATGATCTTGTCCGAAAACCGGTTTCCACCTGTCGGGACCATGCGCTAGCCGATGACGGCGCGGGCGCGTTTGCCATGGAAATATTGCCGCAGCCAAGGGTGCTGCGATGCCTGCATGTCGGCGATCGATCCTGCGGCAATGATCTTACCGTTCCCTAAAACGGCGATGCGGTCGCACGCGGTATATAGGCTGTCGAGGTCGTGGGTTACCATGAAAACGGTCAACCCCAAAGTCCGCTGCAGGGTGCGCACCAGTTCGTCGAACTCGCCGGCGCCGATCGGGTCCAGGCCCGAAGTCGGCTCATCCAGGAACACGAGCTCGGGATCGAGCGCGAGCGCGCGTGCCAGCGCTACGCGCTTGATCATGCCGCCGGAGAGCTCAGAAGGATAGCGGTCGGCGACCTCGGGTTTCAGCCCGACCATCACGAGTTTCGCCACCATGATCTCGTCCAAGAGCCGCTGCGAGACCCTCAGATATTCGCGCACCGGAAACTGGATGTTCTGCCGCACGGTGAGCGAGGAGAACAGCGCGCCCTGCTGGAACAGGACGCCCCAGCGCCGTTCGACCCGGCGCCGTTCGCTGGAACTGGCGGCATCGAGGTCGATGCCGAACACTTCGATGCGTCCCGACACCTTCGGCACCAGCCCGATGATGGTGCGCGTCAGCACCGACTTGCCGGCGCCGGAGGGCCCGACAAAGCCCAGGATCTCGCCGCGCTTCACATCGAGGTCGAGACCGTCGAGCACGCGGGTCCTGCCGAACTGCACCGTGACGTCGCGGACACGGATGATGGCGTCGGAAATGGGCTGCACCACCATGGTCACATCCCGATCGACGCGAAGAAGATCGCGAACACGCCGTCCATCACGATGACGAAGAAGATGCCCTTCACCACCGATGACGTCGTGTGCTGGCCGAGCGATTCCGCGCTGCCCTGCACCGCCAGCCCCTCGACGCAGGCGACGATGCCGATCACCGCCGCCATCACCGGCGCCTTGACCATGCCGACGATGAAATGATTGATCGAGATGGCGTCGCGCAGCCGCAGCAGGAACGCTTCCGGATCGACGCCGCCATAGAGCCAGGCGACAAGGCCGCCGCCATAAAGCGCGGCCATTGCGCCGAGAAAGACAAGGATCGGCAGCGCCAACACCAGCGCCAGCATGCGCGGCAACACCAGCACCTCGATCGGATCGAACCCCATGGTGCGCAGCGCGTCGATTTCTTCGCGCATCTTCATCGAGCCGAGCTCGGCGGTGTAGGCGCTGCCCGAGCGTCCGGCAACCATGATAGCAACGAGCAACACGCCGATCTCGCGCAGCACCAGCACGCCGAGCATGTCGACCACGAAGATGTCGGCGCCGAACCTGCGGAAATGAAAGATGCCTTGCTGCGCGATGATGCAGCCGATCAGGAAGGTGATCAGCACCACGATCGGCACCGCACGCCAGCACACCTGCTCCAGATGGTGGATGGTCGAGGTCAGGCGGAACGAGCGCGGGCGGATCAAGACGTGCCCGCTCGCGACAAGCACGGCGCCGAGCATGTCGACCAATCCGATGATCGTGCCACCGATGCCGACCACCACCCGGCCGATCTGGTCCAGCATGGCCGTGATCGAAACCGGGCCGGTTTCGGCCTCCGGCGTTTCCTTCACCCGCTGCACCTCGTCGACCAGGCTCGAATAGTTTTCTGAGAGCCCGGCGATGATCGCCTCGCCGCCACCGTGGCTCAGGCTGCGCCTGAGCCGCTCGATCAACCAGGCGCCGAAGGTGTCGAGCTTGGAGACCTGGGAGACGTCGATGAAGATGTCAGGACGGGTGCCGCGGAGTTTTTCCGCATCCGCCACCATCCGCTCCAGCACGGGCGCAAAACGGGCCGTCCACGGCCCTGCGGCGCACAGGGCAAGGCCGTCGCTCTGTGCTATCCGTTCCAGTGTCGGGTCGCCGTTCAAAATGCCCACCCCAGGCTGGTTGGCTCGCTCGAAAGATAGGAATTCGAACGCCGCATTGCCTTGTAGAATCTGGCCCTAACCAGCCATAGTTGGTAGCGCCCCGCAAGCGCACGGTCCAGAAATTGCGAGATTTTGAAATGACTTCCAGCCGATCCGCGCGCCTAACGCGACAGCTTGCCGCCTTTATCGAGCGTTGGCCGATCGCGGGCGCCTTCACCATCAGCCGGGGCGCCAAAACCGAGGCCGTTACCGTCGTGGCCGAGGTCAGCCTGGACGGGCTGACCGGCCGCGGCGAGTGCGTGCCCTACCCGCGCTACGGCGAAACGCCGGAGGCGACGCTTGCGGCGATCCAGGCGATGCAGGAGCCCCTTGCGGCCGGCATGGACCGGCAGGCCCTGCAGGCGCAAATACCGCCAGGCGCCGCCCGTAACGCGCTGGATTGCGCCCTGTGGGACCTCGAGGCCAAGCGGGCCGGCAGCCGGATCTGGAACCTGCTCGGACGCGGCGCGCCAGCCCCCTGCATCACGGCCTACACGATCTCGCTGGGGACGCCGGAAGCGATGGCGGAAGCGACCGCCAGGGCCGCGCACCGGCCGCTGCTCAAGATCAAGCTCGGCGGCGACGGCGATGGCGCGCGTATCAAGGCGGTGCGCAGGGCGGCGCCGAACGCCGAACTGATCGTCGACGCCAATGAGGCCTGGACGACGGACAACCTCACCGACAACCTCGCCGCCTGCGCGGACGCCGGCGTCACGCTGGTGGAGCAGCCCCTGCCGGCCGGCAACGATGCGGCGCTGGCGCAGATCAAGCGGCCACTTGCGGTCTGCGCCGACGAAAGCGTGCATGCACGCGCCTCGCTGGAGGGGCTCCGTGACCGCTACGACGCGGTCAACATCAAGCTCGACAAGACCGGCGGCCTGACCGAAGCGCTCGCGATGGCGGATGCCGCGCAGGCGCTCGGCTTTGACATCATGGTCGGCTGCATGGTCGCGACCTCGCTCGCTATGGCGCCGGCGATGCTGCTCACGCCACAGGCGCGCTTCGTCGATCTCGATGGCCCCTTGTTGCTCGCGCGCGACCGCGACCATAGGCTGCGTTACGACGGCAGCCTCGTCTATCCGGCGGAGGCCGCGCTCTGGGGCTGATGGAGCCCCTTTTTGACGCGTTTTCTTAACGCGAACCGGTACCCACTTCGCTTGAAAACGCTATCCGGTGCCGCCCCAGCCACATCACGAGTGCACCTGACGCTGCCATTGCCGCCATCAGGTAATAGACGCCCTGGCCGTAGCGGGCATAGACGACGCCGCACAGGATCGAGGTGCTGCTCGAGACGATGCCGCTGCAGGCGGCAAGGTAGCCCTGCCCGCGCGCCATGATGTGCCCCGGCACCTGGCGCACCAAAAGCCCCATGATGCCGACCTGCGTCAGGCCGAAGGTCAGCCCATGCGTGAGTTGCACGACGGCCAGGATCGGAAGCGGCGGATCCTGTGCGGTGATCACCCAGCGCGCGACCCCGGCCAGTGCGCCGATCACGACTAGCATCGCCGGGGCCAGCGTGAGGCGCGGCGATACCGCAAACAGCACGATTTCCGCGAGCACGCCGAGCGACCACAGCGCTGCAATCGTGAGCCCGCCGAGGCCAGCCTGCTTCCAGACGATGGAGGCAAAGATATAGTAGGCGACATGGCTGCCCTGGATCAGCGCGGAAGCTGCGATGATCGCAAGAAAGCCGCGATCGCGCAGCAGCGCGACGCCGCCGCGCTGTGCGGTCTCGGCCCTCTTTGCGACCTCGAGCGGCCGCAGGCCTAAGCTCGTGAGCGCGCTAACTCCCGCTACGGCAGCGATGATCCAGATCAGGTGCTCCGCCGCGACTTCATCGACCAGCAACCCGCACAAGAGCGCGCCGACCACGAAGGCGGCCGAGCCCCACAGCCGCAGCGGCCCATAGTTCAGTCTGTAATGCGTCACGCCGCGCAGCGCATAGGCATCGGTGAGCGGCCCCGTCGGCGTCCACAGGCAGCAGGTGACGACGAAGACCAGGAATACCGGCAGCGCCTGGTGCTGGGTGCCGATGAGGGCAAATCCGAGCGCGGTCGCGGCCGCCGTGATCATGATGGCGCCGCGCAGCATCCGCCGCCGCTCGGCAAGGGACGTGATCAGCGGCAGCACGGTGAAGCGGGTCACCGCGGGCACCGCCGTGATGATGCCGATCCAGGACGCCTCGATCCCCACCGCCTTCAGCCAGAGCGGGAAGAACGGCAGATAGGTGCCGAGCATCCCGAACATGGTCCCGTAAAAGGTTCCGAGGCGAGCCGCGAATCGCTTAGCATCCGCTTGCGGCGCTGCAGGAATTTGTGATTCGGAAGCCATCAATCCAATTGCGATTCGCCTGATATCGTGGTGTTCGTTATCGCAGCGCGCCGCAATTTGCGCGACGAGATTTGCATGGCCAACGAAGCATTCGCCCTTTCGCCGATCACAGCCCGCCCGGTGCAGCCGGGCGAGGATGATTACCACGCGATCAGCGAAGCCTTCATGGAGACGGCGCGCGGCCGCTGGTTCCTCTCCGAATATGCCAAGCGCAACCGCAACGCCGACACCCGCCTGGTGCTGGATGCGGTGGCCCGGCTCGAGGAAACCCTCGCCACGCAGAGGCAGGCGGTCGAGCCGCCCGATTCGGGGCCGGCGATAGCCGAGGCCATCGCCGCGATCCGCGACGCGGTGGAGGCCGCGCAGGCATCTGCGGCCGAAGCGCTCGATAGCCTGGAGCTGGAGCAGAAGCTTACCCCGGTGCGCAAGGGCGCGCGGGTGATCCGCGAGATCGCGTGGCGGCTGCGCGAGATCGGCAATGACGGACGCATCTGCGACCTCATCGATTCCCAGGTCGTCGCGATCGAGAACGGCGCCGCGCAGATTTCATCCGAGGACGCGAAGGCCGCGCTGGATGCCGCCTTCGCACCGATTGTGCAACGCCTCGCCCAGTTCTCCGAGGCCGATGAGACGCCCGCGCCGAGCGCCGAAGCGCCGGTGGCTCCCTCACCCGCACCTGCACCGAAGAGCCCCGCGGAGGAGCGCTCCTTTCACGTGGTAGAGGTCGAGGCTCTACCGGAGGCGCCGGCCGTCGCAGAGACGGTCGCCGCACCTCCCGCGCCGGAAGCCGCGGAAGAGACCATCACCGTCGCGGACGCGGAAGCCGCGCTCGCCGTCGCCGAGGCCGCGCTGGCGGAGGCTGAAGCCATCGAGCTTGCTCGCGCCACCGACGAAGCTGCCGCCGACGCTCATGACGAGGCCGTGCTCGACATGATCGCGATGGAGATGGGCGCGCCCGACCCGTTCGACGTTGAGGACGCCACGGCAGCGATCGCCGAAGAGCCACCTGTTGAACTCGAAGCACCGCCCGCGCCGGAAATCGTGCCGCAGGCGCCTGAGCTTGCCGCCGCGCTGCCGGAACCGCGGTTCGAGCTTCCGCCGCAGCCCACCTTCGTCGCGCCGCCCGAGCCTCCGGTCGAAATCTCGCTCGGCTCCACCATCATTGCCAACGGCATCGTCAAGAAGCCGAGCGCTGCCGCCAACGATCCGCTCGCACCTATCCGCCGCATGAGCCAGGCCGAGAAGATAGCGTTCTTCTCGTAGGCGCGAAAGCCGCTGTTGCGCGAGGAGACTCGCGTAGGGCGGCCGATGTCTCGTTACAAGAGTTGTGATAAAGTGGGCCGCACAGACATGCGCGGCTGCTAGCGTCCACGCACTCTGTGCCAACTGCGAGTGAAGCAACGCACGCGAAGGCCATCCTGGCGACAGGTGCAAGCGACGGACTCATATCATGAGGCGGTCGACATCGGCGGACGAACCGGAGGGCATTCAGCGCCGCCTGCTGCTTGATCCGCGCCACGGCGATGTCGAGGACGATGCCGCCAGCCCCGGACAGCGTTCGCTGCTTGCTATTGCCGGCAGCCTGCTCGTCGAGATTAGCCTGCCGAAGCTCTTGTTCGCGTGGACCGCGTTGCTCCTGCTGCCGGCCGCGCTGCTCGGCCTTGCGCCGCTCTTGGCTTCCGCCTGGCTTTCAATGTTGTCCGAAAAAATCCTGGTCCTGACGGAAATCGGCGCGGCGTTGATGCTGATCGCGATCGTTGCGCTCGGATGGTTCGCTTGGCGGCCGCTGTTGCGGATCGTCGAGATCAGTTTCTGGTCGCTCAACGCGCTCGCGGTGCAGCCGAGCTATGCGTTCTGCCGCGAGGCACTGCGCCACCTGACGGAACGGATCTGGCAAAACAGCCTGACTCCCACGTTGCGCATGCGACTGCGGCGTGCGTGCTCGCTCGGCGCCGGCATCCTGCTCAGCGCAGGTGCGGCATTGATCGCGATCCTGGTTTGGCCGGCCTCGCGATGGACTGCCGGCCTGATCGATCTGGCCCAAGGCCATCATCTCGTGATGACGACGCTGGCCAACGCCATCGTGCTCGTGTGCTGCTATCTCGCCGCGGCATCATTGGCCTGGGGTTTTGCGGATGCCAGCATGGATCAGCCGGCCGATCTTGCCGCGTTCGATATCCCCAGGTCCGATGCCCGCATCTGGCGCGTTGCGCATCTGTCCGATGTCCATGTCGTCGGCGAGCGATATGGCTTCCGCATCGAAAGCGGGCGCGCCGGCCCGCGCGGCAATGAGCGCCTCGCCGCCGTGCTTGCTCGTCTCGCCGCCATTCATGCCGCCGATCCGCTCGATCACGTGCTTATCAGCGGCGATATGACGGACGCAGGACGCGCAAGCGAATGGGCCGAATTCTTCGAGGCATTGTCAGAGCACCCTGATCTTGCAGGACGGACGATCATGCTGCCGGGCAATCATGACGTGAACATCGTCGATCGGGCCAACCCTGCACGGCTCGACTTGCCGTTCAGCCCCGGCAAGCGGCTGCGGCAAATGCGGACCCTGTCGGCGATATCGGCCATTCAGGGCGATCGGGTACGCCTCGTCGACAAGTCAGGCAAAGTCGCGGCCACGCTGGACGAGCTCCTCACGCCGCATAGCGAACAGATTGTTGCGTTCGCCGAACGCGGCGGCGTGCGTCGGGGCGCCGGGCTTCGCCGGCTGTTCGAGGACCAATTCCCGATGATCCTTCCCCCAGAGCAGGAAGAGGGTCTCGGAATAGCCATCCTCGACTCCAATGCCGAAACCCACTTCTCCTTTACCAACGCGCTCGGGCTGGTCTCTCTCGAACAGGTGCAGCGGCTGGAGGCCGCCATGAACTATTTTCCGAAAGCACGCTGGATCGTCGCGCTGCACCATCACCTCGCGGAATATCCCATGCCGACGACGAAGTTCTCCGAGCGCATTGGAACGGCATTGATCAATGGGAGCTGGTTCGTCCGTAGGCTGCAAGCCTTTGCCGATCGCGTCGTGGTGATGCACGGTCACCGCCACATCGATTGGATCGGTGCATGCGGCGCATTGAAAATCATCTCCGCCCCCTCGCCGGTGATGAACGCTGCCGATGATGCGCCAAGCTATTTCTACATCCACCGGCTAACTAGCGGTCAGGGCGGAACGCTTTGCCTTGCCGAACCCGAAAAGGTGGAGGTTATACGCAGCTAAGTCTTTGCCCGCTTCGCATCCGCCGGTCCTCCGAGCAGATCGGCGAGCCAGCGCGTCGATGGGTGCTCGGCAGAGAAGGTGAGAAGCGCAAGCGTGATTGGCACGCCGATGAAGGTGCCGAACAGGCCCCACAGGAAGGTCCACAAGAAGATCGCAAACAGCACGATGAACGGCGATATCGACAGCGTGTTGCCGGCGACGCGTGGCTCGACATAGCTGCCGACCACGAACTGGATGATGTTGAGGCAGGCAAAGACACCGAACACCGCCGGCCAGCTCTCGAATTGCGTCATGGCAAGCAGCGTGGGAAACAGCGTGGCGATGAAAGGGCCGATGAAGGGGATGTAGTTCAGCACGAAGGCGATCACGCCCCACTCGAACGCGAATGGCAATCCGGTAACGCCGGCGAAAAGGCCGACCAGAAGGCCCGTGACCGCGCTCATCTGCGTACGCACCAGCAGATATTTCCGAAATTTGGCCGCGGTCGCCGCACTGCCATTGAGCAACACGCGCGCCGCCGTGGTGTTTTCCAATCTGTCTATCCTTCGCTTGACGTCCTCGACCTCGAGCAACCCCAGCACGACATAGACGAGCGCGATCAGCCAGAAGCTCAGCGTGGTGTTGACGCGGCCGGTGACGTATTGCGTGGCGCGCAGCAGCCAGCCGACGTTGAAATGCTCGGCCCAAAGGCTGGCGACCTCGATGCCATGGCCATCAAGCCACACCACGGCTCGTTCATAGAATGTCTGATAGCGCGCCGCATCGGCGACCAGGAAATGGCCGACGCGGCCAAAGCCCCATGCAGCCAGCGAAGCGAAGGCAAGGCAGACCGCCACCGTGACCAGCATGGTGATCGCGAGCGCTGCGAGTTTTGGCATCCATGACTGCAGCCATTTCTGCGCCGGCCAAACGATCGCGATGATGAAGAGCGCCGCAGCCAGCGGCGCCAGCACGCTGCGCGCCTGGGATGCAGCCGCGCCGACGAGCACCACGGCGATGATGACGGTTGCAACCTTTTGCCCGGAGCCGTCCCCCATCCTGGATTCCTCCGACGTTGCGGCAGTCGAAGATTGTCAGTTGCTTCAATCGGCCGCAAGGGTGGTCAGAGGCCACGGGTTGGATGCCCCTCCATGCGCTGATTGCGCAGGCGCCGAAACGATGTTCAGCGCTGTAGCCCGGGTGGAGCGCAGCGTAACCCGGGAGCTCTGCATCGACGTCTACAGGAGGCCCCGGGTTGCGCTACGCTTCACCCGGGCTACAGAATCTCGGCCTTGTTCAGGCCACCAGCTTGGCGAACAGGTCGGCGTCGACATTGCCGCCGGAGAGAACGATGACGACGTTCTTGCCCTTGGCGTCGATGCGGCCGGCGAGCAACGCGGCAAGGCCGACGGCACCGCCGGGCTCGACCACCAGCTTCAATTCGCGATAGGCGAACGCCACCGCTGCGGCGACTTCCTCGTCAGAGGCTGACACGCCGCGCGCCAGCAGCTTGCTGTTGATCGCGAATGTCAGCTCGCCCGGCATCGCCGCCATCAGCGCGTCGCAGATGGTGCGGGCGGCGGCCGGATGCGGCTCACGATGTCCCGCCTGCAGCGATAGCGCGTGGTCGTCATAGCCCTTCGGCTCGGCGACGATCACCTGGGCTTGTGGGAACTGAGCCTTCACCGCTGTCGCGACGCCCGCGATCAGTCCGCCGCCGGACGCCGGCGCCACCACGATGTCGGGGTTAAGCCCAAGCGCGGCCATGTCCTCGGCGATCTCGCGGCCTGCGGTGCCCTGCCCTGCGATCACGAAGGGATCGTCGTAGGGACGCACCAATGTCGCGCCACGCTTGCTCGCAATGCCATTGGCGATCGCCTCGCGGTCCTCGCGGTCGCGGTCATAGAGCACGACCTCGGCGCCATAGGACTTGGTGCGCTCGCGCTTGGTGATGGGCGAGTCCGCCGGCATCACGATAGTCGCCTGCATGTTGAGGATCTTCGCCGCCGCGGCCACACCCTGGGCGTGGTTACCGGAGGAGAATGCGACGACCCCGCCGCCGCGCTGGGCCTGCGGGATCGACGACAGCTTGTTGAAGGCGCCGCGGAACTTGAACGAGCCGGTCCGCTGCAGCATTTCCGGCTTCAGGAACACCTTGGTCCCGGCGCGCTCGTTGAGGACGGGAAAGGACAGCAGCGGCGTGCGCACCGCGAACGGCGCGACCACCTTTGCGGCGGCTTCGATATCAGCCGCGTCGACGGATGGATTTGCGATGATTTCGGTCATACGCAATTTGTAACGCGGCCGCCGACAGGCCGGCAAGACGCTTCTGTGTGATGCACAGAAGGGGATTCGTAGCCCGGGTGGAGCGGAACGCGTAACCCGGGACCGCTGGTCAACGCCGATACAGAAGTCCCGGGTTGCGCGGAGCCTGTCATCGGGCGCGCGTTCGCGCGACCCGTTGGCTCCACCCGGGCTACGGGTCTCAGGCTAGGCTGCGAAATGCGGGTCCTCGGCCACGAATTCGGCTGGCTCGCTCTCGGGCGCGGATTCAGGCTCGACCGGCCGGAGATTGAGGGCGTGGTCGATAAAGACGCGCGCCGAGGCTTGCCAGGTGTGGCGCGCGGCAAAGTCGACGCAGACCCGCGCCGGGATGCTGAGCGCCTCCAGGCAGGCCTCGCGGAGGTCTTCCTTGAGCACGCCGACCGGCGCAGTACCGATCACGTCACGCGGACCGACCACTGGGAAAGCGGCGACCGGCAGGCCGCTCGCAAGCGCCTCCAGCAGCACCAAACCGAAGGTGTCGGTCCTGCTCGGGAACACGAACACATCGGCAGCGGCATAAATGCGCGCCAATTCCTCGCCGTGCCGTGCGCCCAGGAACACGGCGTCGCGGTATTTCCGCTCCAGTGCCGGACGCGCCGGCCCGTCGCCGACAACGACTCTGGTGCCCGGCAGATCGAGGTCGAGGAAGGCTTCCAGGTTCTTCTCGACCGCCACCCGGCCGACGCTCAGGAAAACCGGTGCCGGAAGACAGAGGTCGACATGGCGCGGATGGAACAGCGCGGTATCGACGCCGCGCGACCACAGCACCACATTGCGAAAACCGCGCGAGCGCAGTTCGGCGGCGAGCGCCGGGGTTGCCGCCATCACCGCCTGGCTCGGCCGATGGAACCAGCGCAACAGCCGCCAGATCCAGCTTTCCGGGATCGGCGAGCGCGCCGAGACATAGTCGGGAAAGCGGGTGTGAAAGCTCGTGGTGAACGGCAGGCCGCGCTTGCGGCAATAACGGCGCACCAACAGGCCGATCGGACCTTCGGTGGCGATGTGGATGCTGTCAGGCTTGTCCTGCTCGATCAGCGCGGCAATCGCGGCCGGATGCGGCAAGGCCAGCCTGAGGTCGCGATAGCTCGGCATCGCGAAGGTGCGGAACGATTGCGGTGTGAGAAATGCGATCTCAACGCCGAGGCCCTTTGCCGCCTCGGCCATCATGGTCAGCGTCCGAACCACCCCATTGACCTGGGGATGCCATGCGTCGGTCGCGACCAGGATTTTTGTCATGCGGCGCGCGCCGTGACCCGTGGAACTGGTGCGATGCGCCGGACCGGATCGGTCCAGGTGATGATCTCGAAGCGGCCGTCCTCATGCTCGGCCAGCGCCGTGCAGCTCTCGACCCAGTCGCCGCAATTCATGTAGCGGATGCCGTGCTCGTCGCGGATGGTCGCATAGTGGATGTGGCCGCAGATCACGCCGTCGCAGCCATGGCGACGCGCTTCGCTGGCTAGCGTGGTTTCGAACGCGCCGATATAGTTCACCGCCTTCTTGACCTTCAGCTTCGCCCATTGCGACAGCGACCAATAGGGCACGCCGAACATGCGGCGGAAGAAGTTGACGAAGCGGTTCATCTGGATCGCGAAGTCGTAGGCCTTGTCGCCGAGATGGGCGAGCCAGCGCGCATTCTGCACCACGAGGTCGAAGATATCGCCGTGGATCACAAGGTAGCGCTTGCCGTCGACGCCGGTGTGGATGGTGTTCTCCATCACATCGATGCCGCCGAAATGCGTGCCGTAGTATTTACGCAGGAACTCGTCGTGATTGCCGGGGATGTAGATGACCTTGGCGCCCTTGCGCGCCTTGCGCAGCATCTTCTGCACGAAGTCGTTATGGGTCTGGGGCCAGTGCCAACTCGACTTCAGCGCCCAACCGTCGACGATGTCGCCAACCAGGTAGATCGTGTCGGCATCGTGAGAGCGCAGGAAATCCAGCAATCGGTCGGCTTGCGACCCGCGGGCTCCGAGATGGACATCGGAGATAAACAACGTGCGAAAGCGCCGCTCGGGGCTCTCTTCACTGAAAGAGTCGCTTCCCATACCTGTGCACCTAACAAATCCCTGTGACAGGGCGATGACGATTCGTCGCAGCCAACGGTCCCACCAGAATCAGCTATGCGCCCCTTTGAAATGCGGATAACAGCGCCATGCGACAATCTGGCGACACGAGGGGCCGTGGATGTACGGAACGAGGCCTGTAGCCCGGATGAAGCGAAGCGCAATCCGGGATAAGCGCCTCCAAGGCGCGCAAAGGCCCCGGATTACGCTGCGCTCCATCCGGGCTACGGCGTTGCGGGTCGTCTAATAAAATCTGTGAAAATGATGCACCGGCCCGTGGCCGTGGCCGACGGTGAAACGATCGGCGGCTTCGATCGCGGCGCTGATCCAGCGCTTGGCATTGCGCACGGCTGACGTCACGTCTTCGCCCTTGGCAAGCTCAGCTGCGATCGCTGACGACAATGAGCAGCCGGTGCCATGGGTGTTTGCGGTGTTGATGCGTGGCGCCGCGAGCACGATCGCGCTGTCGGCATCGACGAGATAGTCGATGCTCTCGCTGCCCTGCCCGTGCCCGCCCTTGATCAGCACCGCCTGACAGCCGAGCGCAAGCAGCCGCCTGCCCTGGCTCTCGATGGCGGCCTCGTCTGCGGCCATCGGTTCATCGAGCAGTGCTGCGGCTTCCGGCAGGTTCGGGGTGATCAACGACGCAAGCGGGATCAATCTCGTGCGCAGCGCATCGACCGCCTCCGCGGCAAGCAGGCGATCGCCCGAGGTTGCAACCATCACCGGATCGAACACGACATGCTTCGGCGACCAGCGCTCGAGCCCGGCCGCGATCGCATCGATGATCGAGAGCTCGGCGACCATACCGATCTTGACCGCGCCGACCGCGAGATCGGAGAACACTGCATCGATCTGCGCGGTCACGAACTCGGCCGGCACCTGGTGGATGCCGCGCACGCCCATCGTGTTCTGCGCGGTCAGCGCGGTGATGACGGAGGCGCCGTAGACGCCGAGCGCGGCAAAGGTCTTCAAATCCGCCTGGATGCCGGCACCGCCAGAGGAATCCGAACCGGCAATGGTAAGTGCGATCGGCGTCGTCATCGGAAAGCTGCCACGCAGTAGACGATCATGAGTTGTCCTAGGTTTGATCATCCCTTGTCGAATCGAGCGGAGACCTGGACTTCACCTCGCCCCGCTTGCGGTAGGGGAATCGCATATGGCCTTAGGGGGTATTGCATAGCAGGAGCGAATTGGATTCTTCGGGTGTCTCCCGATTCCCGAAGGAGACCAAGATGCGCAATCTCAGGCGCATGTTTCGA